>DASYTB010000611.1:0-6747 GCA_036002705.1 Verrucomicrobiia bacterium | reverse complement strand
AAAATGACCGTGCTGGATCTGCCCGCGCGCGATTTGGAACAGAAGCAGGACCGGTTGACGCGCGCGATCGAGAAGGAAACGCGTTTCGGTGTCGGCGCGGCGTTCCGGGAGCGGCGCGAGCACGAGGTGCTGGATGCGGATTGGGCGGTGAGCCCGATTACGAAACAGCACAAGGACCGCGCCTGGTCGCAGCTTGGGACGAGCGGGAGCGGCAATCATTTTGTGGAATTCGGATTTTTTACCGCGCATGGAAAGATTGGTGAACTGGAACCGGGGACTTACGTGGCATTGCTGAGTCACAGCGGCAGTCGCGGCACCGGCGCGGCGGTCTGTGATCATTACAGCAAGATCGCTTTCAGCCAGTTTCCCAATTTGCCGAGCGAGCTGAAACGGCTGGCCTGGTTGTCGCTCGATTCGCAAGAGGGCCAGGAGTACTGGGCGGCGATGGAATTGATGGGGCGTTACGCGGCCGCGAATCACGCCTGCATTCACCGGCACATCGCGGAGAATCTCGGCGTGACCGTTCTGCTCGACCTGGAGAACCATCATAATTTCGCCTGGAAAGAAAGGCATGTGATCGACGGAACCGAGCGCGAGGTGATCGTGCATCGCAAAGGAGCGACACCAGCGGGCGAAGGAGTGCTCGGGATCATTCCGGGGTCGATGGCCTCGCCCGGTTTTGTAGTGAGTGGGAAAGGACACCCGCAATCCTTGAATTCGGCGTCGCACGGCGCCGGGCGAGTCATGAGCCGGAGAGCCGCGAACGAGAAGTTCAATTGGAAGGACGTAAACCGCCTGCTCCGCGAGCGGGGCGTGACGCTGATTTCCGCCGGCCTGGACGAAGTGCCGATGGCCTACAAAAACATTCGCGAAGTGATGGCCGCGCAGAGCGATCTGGTGACGGTGCTCGGACAGTTCGATCCGAAACTGGTCAAAATGGCGCCGCACGGGGAACGGGCGGAGGATTGATTGGACGTTAGACTCAAATTTCGGTGATTTGTGCAAGGCTAACGCCTCAATCGTTGGGCGGGAGCGAGGCTCCGCCAAGCTTTCTCGCCGAATGCTTCGTTGGGTGAAAGGGCTCGGCAGAGCCTCGCACCACCAAAACTGGCCAAAACTGAGCTTACATTTGCAGGAATGAATTGAGTTTTGAAGAGGTTCGGATAAAGACGAGCGGGTGATTACTTTTTTGCACGGCAAGTTGGTTGAGATGCTTCCGACCCAGATCACGGTGGATGTGAACGGGATGGGGTATGACGTGCTTATTCCGCTGTCTTCGTACGACAAGCTTCCGCAGGTCGGGCAGGAGGTGAAGGTGCTGACGCATCTGGCGATTCGCGAGGATGCGCATGTGCTCTACGGCTTTATGAGCGCGCAGGAGCGAGAGTTGTTTCGGATGCTCATCAATAATGTCAGCGGCATTGGGCCGAAGATTGCGCTGAATATTTTGAGCGGAATGAACGTGACGGCCTTTCGCGGGGCGGTAGCGAATGGCGATGTGAAGGCGCTCTCGCAGATCAGCGGAGTGGGGAAGAAGACAGCAGAACGGATCGTCGTGGAATTGAAAGATAAGGTCGGGGCGGCGGGAGCGTGGGAGGCGAGCAGCGCGCAGCGAGCGCTGTCACCGGCGGACCAGAAGATGAACGACGCGGTGCTGGCGTTGATCGCGCTCGGATTTAAACAACTTGAAGCGCATGACGCGGTGCGCGCGGCATTGGAGAAGCTCGGGCCCGAGGCGGGGCCGGATGACTTGGTGCGGGCGAGTTTGCGGCGGTAGATCGAGTGGAAACGATTCGACCACGAATGAATAAAGACGAATTGCTGGCAGACTGATTCAGGCGACCGCCGAGGGCAGCGCCTGGCCTTCGCGGCGGAGGGCGGACTCGCGTTCGAGGAGGGTGGGGTGGGAGTAGTAGAAGGCGCTGTAGAGCGGGTGAGGAGTGAGGTTGCTGAGGTTTTTCTCGTTGAGCTGGCGGAGGGAGTGGATCAGGGAGTTGGGTTCGCGCATGGTCTCCGCGGCGTAGGCATCCGCCTGGTATTCAAATTTGCGGCTGATCAAGTTGACGAGAGGGCCGAACCAGAAGGTCACGACCCCGGAGAGGAGCGAAAAGAGGAGCAGGGCTGGGACGATGCTGCCCGGTTCGAAACCGAACGCGCGATAGAACCAGGGTTGTCGCGCGATCCAGGCGATGACGTAGAACGCGATGAGGAGGCCGATGGCCGAGGCGGCGAGCATTTTCGGGATATGCTTCTTCTTATAGTGGCCAATTTCGTGGGCGAGTACCGCTTCCAGTTCCACGTCGGAAAGCTGATTAATAAGCGTATCGAACAAGATGATTTTCCGAAACCTGCCGAAGCCGGTGAAGAAGGCATTGGAGTGGCGGGAACGCTTGCTGCCGTCCATGACCTGGATGGTCTGGGAGTGGAAGCCGGTGCGCTCACCAAGGCGCAGCAGGCGCTCGCGGAGTGAACCTTCAGGTAGCGGCGTAAATTTATTAAAGAGGGGCAGGATGAGAATCGGCGCGAGGACAACCATGAGGAGTTGAAACGCGAGCACGACCGCCCAGGCCCAAAGCCACCAGAGAGGGCCGGTCCACTGGACGAGCTTGAGAATGAGGATGAGCAAGGGATAGCCGATCAGGAGGGCGAGAATGAGTCCTTTGGCGCGGTCGAGCCACCAGATCTTTTGGGTGGTGGTGTTGAACCCGAAGCGCTGTTCCAATTTGAATTGATTGACCCAGTCGACCGGCAGGGAGGGAATGGCGAGGAGAATTCCGAGGCTAAAGAGGAACGCGGCTTCCGCTGGAGCGCTTGGGCCGAGATGAGAGCCAAACCAGCGGTAGATTACCGGCAAAATAAAAGTGCTCAGGATCAGAACGAGAATGGCGGTATCGTAGAGCATCTGGAAATCTTCGAACCGTCCCCTGGCCAGCGTGTAATCAACGGCCTTTCGGTAAGTTGGCGCGTCGATGCTGTCGCGAAACGCATCGGGAATTTCATCGGCATGCGCCTTGACCTCGTGACGATTCAGCCGATTGAGCCAGAACTCCATCACGAGTTTGGCGGCGATAAGGAGCAGGACAATTGTCAGGACCATTCGGGAACAAGCTCGCGTTTATCCGCCCTGTTGCAAGGGGAGGGCGAAAGTAAAAATCGCCCCTCGGCCAGGTTCGTTGCGGGCTTTGATCCAGCCGCGATGATCTTCGACGATTCTTTTGCAGATGGACAGGCCGAGGCCGGTGCCCTTGGCTTTGCCAAAGGTGGCGAACGGTTCGAAAAGGCGGGAGAGGATCTCGGGCGCGATGCCTTGGCCGGTATCTTCGATTTCGGTGACGACTTCGCCGGGTTTTTCCTGGAAGGACAAAAAGACTTCGCCGGAACCCTGAAGGGCATCGACCGCGTTGTGAATCAGGTTGGTAAAGACATGCAGAAGGCGTTTTTTGTCCATGGGGACAAGGACGCCAGGCGGTGGATTCCGAACGATCAGTTTCACGCCGCGTTGCTCCGTTTCGGGGCCGAGTTCTTCCATGAGTTCGTTGATGTATTTGGCGTAATCATGGGATGCGAAAACAGTGCCTTGCTGCGAACCGCGGGTAAATTCGAGCAGTTCGCTGATCATGTTGTTGAGGCGATCGACCTGCTTGTGAATGCGCTCGGTCGCGGTCTTGCGCATTTCCGGGGAGACTTTTTCCATGTTTACCAACTCCGCCGCGAGGCCGATCACGTTGAGCGGATTTTTGAAATCATGAACAATCGAGCGGGCGAAGCGGCCAACCAGCGTGAGGCGTTCGGCTTGAAGGACCTCCTCGACGTATTGGCGGTTGAAATCGCGCATGCGCTGGCTGAATTCGCGGACGAGGCTGACGGCTAGGCGCGGGGAGGCTTCGATGAGCTTGAGGAGTTTATCGCGCGCGATGAAGAAGACTTTGGTCGGTTGGTCCGTCGTGGCGCTCGCGGAGCGCGGGTCGCCGTCGAGCACGGCCATCTCGCCGAAGAAATCTCCTGCGGCAGCGCGGGTGAGAACGCGACGTTCGCCCTGGCCCACAACAACGGAAATCTGGACAAGTCCTTCACGGACGATGTAGATGCCATCGCCAGGATCGCCTTCATGGAAGATGGTATGGCTCGCGGGGAACTCGCGCTCGACGCTCGCCTTGCGGAGCGTCTGCAGTTCCGATTCGTTGAGCGAATTGAAGAGCTTGGTTTGATCCAGGCCGGGCACGGCGGGACTTTCCGGGAAAGCTCGCGGGGCGTAAAGAAAAAGTAGTCGGCCAACGGCCAAAGAGCTTCCGCTCCGCAAGATAGACGCGCCGTTTCTTTCTACAACGGTCCCTCTTCCATTACTTAAAATTATTTACCGCCAGTCCGGGCAATGCTTTCCGAAGCGCTAGCGACAAGGCGAAAGATTTAGGAACTTGTCATCGGACCGACGTTTTGATTGGCGCCTTCCCGGTCTTAACGACTTTGGGCGTGCGCCCGGCGCGCAGGTCTTCGCGGGCGCGGTCGAGGTTGTCGAAGGTGGTGATGGTTTCTTTGATGAGCGTCTGGAGGCGCTGTTCGGGATCGACTTTCAAACCGGGCTGGTACTCGCCGGTCGTCCGTTTTTGGAGATAGCTGTTGATCGCCGTGCCGTAAGCCGTGGCCAGAGGACGGACCTGCGGAGCGAGGTTGATCGAAAGGAAAAAAAGCTCTTCGAGCTTGCGGGCAAAGATCTCCTTTTGAACTCCGAAATCAGTCGAGTAGATGATTTCCTGCAGAGTCGCTTCAGGGCGTTGGGGGATGGAATTCGTCCGCAGGCGCAATTCCATCGGGGTAAGGAGAACGGTGTCGAGGCGTTGCAGGCTCAGGGGTACGGGCCAGATTTCGCGTTTGTCGTGATTTCGCGCATCGAGGCAGTTCAACGTCCACCATTTTTCGAACTCAAGCGGCGTCTGGAAATAAGCGCGATAAGCTGAGAAAAGCGCCGTCTGCCAGTTGTATGTCTTCGGCAGGTCCTCGAGAAAGCGCACCATCAGTTCGCGCCCGGCACGGACGCGGAGGAGATCGAAAACGAGAAGATGAGCGGAGGCTTCCAAGCGTTGGCGCTCGAGTTTTGAGGCGGGAACCGCTGTCGCAAAGCTCAGTTCCCGAACCGACATCGGTGTGTTCGTGTGGAGAAAAGGCCGGCTGGCGCCCAGGCGATCGTAGCCGCGGATTTCGAAGGTGAGCGGCTCTTTGTTCGCCACCAGCGCGGGGGTCACGCTGGAAAGGACTTGCCGGCTGAAACCATCCACGAGCCAAGGCGGCAATTCGGCGCACCGGTGAGAGCCGTGATTGGCGATCTCAAGGAGGAGCGCATGAACGAGGGCCTTGACCAGCCGATCACGATCAATAAAGGTGGGCAAACCAACTTGATAGACAAATCCGTCGGTGTTCATTCGCGAAATCACGCCGATGGGCTGATCAGGCCGGGCGGAGTCGAACAGAATCACGTGGACTTTATCGCGGTGCGAATCGCCGAGACTGAGCTCCTGGTAGAGAACCCTTTTGACGCGCTCCGCGGTGACGGCGACGAGTTGGGGTTGCAGCTCTAACAGCGGAGTATCCGCGTTGAAGGTCACGGGGGGGAATTTGACTCCGGTATTTCCATGAACAATAAATTGCCCGCTTTCGCTTTCGAAGGTATCCACCCCCCAGACGCCGCAAGTGACGCAAAAATGCGTGTAACTAGTCACCGGTTGCGCCGCCTCGGTGGCAAGGGTGGCACAACAAGCGATCATCAAGGCCAGCAACGGCCGGAGCGGTGGTTTATAATCCCTCAACTTCGGGTTCTCCCTCTTCTCGGAGCGAGGCTTCGCGCCGTGCGGCTCGTTCGCATCAAAGTCATATTTTGGCGTGGATCGTGAAAGGAAATGATAACGGGCGATCACTGCTGTGTAAATTAGCATCCGAGGCTTGTCGGAGTTAATTCCGCAGAAGATTTGTCCCCACGAGGAACGATGGAGAAAGCGTTGGCAATGATTTGGAAGCGAAAGCGGTACAGATGCAGGTCGCGCCGCCAGTCGGCAGCACACGAAAAGGGCAGGTTTTGTGGATGAAAATTTTGACCGGAGTTTTCGTGAAATCCTTGGGAGTAGGTCCCGCAAAGTTTGCTGCGCGCGTAAATCGCGAAAACTCTTGTGGATGGATCCACAACGAGTCTTTGAACGGGGGAACGATTGAAGTAGAGAAGGAGTGGAGGTTGGAACGGAGAAGAGGATACGCTGCTGAATCCGGCTCTCATCGCGGAAGTTCTTTCGGATTCGACCGAAGCCTACGATCGCGGCACGAAGTTCAGTCATTACCGCCTGATTCCGTCTCTTCGGCATATTCTCTTCGTCGGCCAAAGAGAGCCGCGGCTCGAGTGCTACACTCGAGCCGGCGAGGGGTGGCGCTTGTTGGAGGCGGTGGGATTAGATATGAATGTGGACCTACCGGCCTTGCATATCACGCTTCCTTTGAGCGAAGTCTTTGCTCACGTGGAATTCGGACCATTGGCCGCGCGGCTGCATCCTTGATTTCCGCAGCCGCCGCAAGGGGTCGCGGGATGGGTTACGTGGAGGAGATGGCTTTGCCGCAATTTCCAGCGTATAAATGCCCCGATATGGCCCTTCGGATCGCGAAACATTGGTCACGCTGGACGCTTTTTCTGGCGTTTTGGACGCTAGTGGGCCTTTCGTTCGCGGTCCACTTCTTCCTCAATAGCTCGAAAGCCGGTCAAAGCGTTTC
>DASYTB010000610.1:0-4422 GCA_036002705.1 Verrucomicrobiia bacterium | reverse complement strand
AGCCGCCTCGGCTGTCCCGAGCGGGCGCCTTGCCCGCTCGAAACGAAAAGCAACCCGCTCACTATTTGCTCAACGCAAATTCGTGACCGAACGCCCGGCGAGGCGCCGGACGCGACAGCCGAGGCGGCTGTCCTACCCAATTCCGATGCCTGCCGATGGATAAGCGAATTCATATGACTTGTGCGATTTTCCTGGCGGATTCGTTTGTTTTTGCGATTTCCTGCACGATTAAGTCATTAAGATGGTGCTGGATGGTTTCCATAGCCACGCGGATAGCGTTTTTAATGGCTTGGGCATTCGCCGAGCCGTGCGCCTTGATGACCGTTCCATTCAGTCCCAGCAGTGGTGCTCCCCCATAAAGGTCCGGGTCCAGTTTCGTTTTTAGCGCAAGAAGGGCCTGTCCGGCAAGCACCTTGCCCAGCCGCCGAATCGGGGTGGCGTTCAGCTCTCGCTTCAAAAACTTGCCCACCGCTCTTCCGAGGCTCTCGCAGCTCTTGAGAACGATGTTGCCAAGGAAACCGTCTGTTACAACCACTTCCACGGCATCCTCGAAAAGATCGTGCCCTTCGACATAACCGATGTAATTCAGGCCCAGGTTCTGGCAAAGCTTATTGGCTTCGCGGGTTAACTCCGTTCCTTTAATCTCTTCCGTTCCATTGCTCAGAATGCCCACGCGCGGCCGTGCCGTGCCCAGAATCTTTTGGCAATAAAGGCTTCCCATAATGGCAAACTGCGCCAGGTGGATCGGCTTGCATTCGGGCGTCGCGCCGCCGTCGATCAAAATAAAGTAGCTCTTCGCGGACGGCATGATCGGGGCGATGGCCGGGCGATCAACACCGTCCAGGGTGCGCAAGCGAATTGTTGAAGCGGCGACCATCCCGCCTGTATTGCCCGTGGAAATCAGAGCCTGGCCGCGGCCATCCTTGAGCAGATCAACCGCGCGCAGAAGCGAACAGTCTTTCTTTTTTCGCAAGCCCTCGACCGGTTTATCCTTCATCGTCAGCACTTGCGTGGCGTGGACGATGTGAACACGCTTATCGGTCATCCCGTTTCTATCCAAAACGGGGCGAATATCCGCCTCATTCCCAACAAGGTACAGCTCGGAAATAGCCGAGTATTCCTCCAATGCCAGGCGGGCGCCGTCCACGACGACTTCCGGGCCGCGATCACCGCCCATGACATCGACGACGATTCGCATAAATAAAAAGAGCGCGGTGAATAGCGAATTCAACCACGCTCTTTCAAAATGGACTAACCCAGGGCCTCGACCGTGATGATCTGGCGGCCTTTGTAGAAGCCGCACGCGGGGCAAACTCGGTGGGGCACGTAAGGCGCCGCGCATTGCGGGCAGGTGCTCAACTGGGGCAGAGTCAAGACGCTGTTGTACGCCCGGCGCATGCGCTGGCGGCTGCGGGAAGGTTTTCGTTTGGGAACACCCATAATAGCTATTTAAATTTCAATTTGTTCAATTCGTCCCAGGCGGATTTTGCGCCCTTCGTCGAGGTGCCAAACTGTTTGCTTGCAGTCAATTCCGGCACGCGATCACATTCCGCCGCACACAACGGGTGTTGCGGAAAGGCGAGCAAAATATCCTCGCGGAGGTATGGCGTCAAGTCCACCAGGTCGTTGCTGATCGGAGCCTTGTCCTCGCCCTCCAGCGGCACAAACGCGCTGTAAGGGTCAAGTTTGATCAGATTCTTGAACGGACGGAGGCAGCGGACACACTCACAATCGAGGTTGAACTCGACTTTCCCCTGAACCAGCAAATTAAGGCCGCTCAGCTCGATCTCCAGGTCGTACTTCAGAGACTCTCCGGCGTGAATCATCTCGTCCGATTTCTCGATCTCCAGTTCCTCGGGTGAAATCTCGCCTTCGAGGCGAACGTTCTTGTTCGCCAGATGACGCAAGTTGACGGTGATTGGCATAAAGACCTTTCGTGCATGACATGCAAGCTGGCAGGCACCGCTCACAAGAGTAAAGACCCACCAACCCTCGATACTAAGAAAGTCACTAAACCCTCTGCGACCGTCCCAAGCAAGTGGGATTTCATCAAGCGGGTGAACACAACCGGGGATCTTGTTACACGGACCCCGTTGTCCTTTAGTCTTTTATTGCATCACGCTCCATCCTTGATAGAATGCCCCAACGAATAAAAGGCGTGTCTGAAGTTCAGCTCGCAAAGCTGAACTTCACGCCCGCTCGGAATCTTGGCCATTTGGCCAACGCGAACGATTTTCTATTTCGCGCTTGGCCATCGAAGATGGCCTGCGGGTCCCGCCTGACCGGCTCGACCGAGGAATGAAATTGCTGTTGGTCAGCAAAACAATAGCGACGGAAAACTTATGCTGGCAGTCAGAGTTGACCCGAAAAAGCCATTCACATTGTCGGCGGGTAGGAACGCCTTCCACGGCGGCCCACTTATCCTTCCGTCCGCTTTTTCCAATCCATTCACAACGGTTTTGTGGAATTTCCACAACGATTTCCAACCAAAATCTAATGCAACAAGCTGCACCCGAACGGCTTCTGGAAATCCTCGCGAAAATCGAGTCAACATTCATTTTCACAGCTCCCTCTGCCCCAACAGACGCTTGGTGGTGAGAGGCTCTGCCGAGCCGCTCCACCATTCTGTCGGAAAGTTCGACGGGAGGGTCGCTGTGCCTCGCGCTACCCGAATGGCTGAGGCATTACGCACATTTTCCCTTCTTCCGCTTCTCACCACCCTCCATCTGGTTTTATTCTTCACGTTTTCCTCAGCCGCCGCGACCGTCAACAGCCCTCTCCAACCAGCCGCCGCACTCAGCGCCTTCCAGGTTGATCCGGGTCTGAAACTGGAGCTTCTCGCCGCCGAACCGCTCGTCGTCGATCCCGTCGCGATGTGCTTTGATGAAAAAGGCCGCCTCTTCGTCGCGGAAAATCGGGATTACCCGACCGGGCCTGAACCAGGCCAGGAACGCGCGGGAACGATTGCATTATTGGAGGATACCGACGGCGATGGCCGATTCGACAAGCGAACCGAATTTGTGAGTCACCTCTCTTTTCCAAACGGCGTCCTGCCCTGGGATGGCGGTTTGATTGTCACCTGCGCTCCGGAGGTTCTTTATTTCAAGGACACGGACGGCGACGGGCGGGCCGACGTGAAGCGGGTCCTTTTCACGGGCTTTAACACCGAAGGCAGCACGCAACTGCGCGTCAGCCATCCCACTCTCGGTCCCGACGGATGGGTTTACCTCACCAGCGGCTTCTCCCGCGGGAATAAAGTCATCTGCCCTGAGCATCCGGAACGGCCGGGGCTCGAGTTTCGAACGGACTGCCGCTTCGACCCCCGGACTCTCGAGATCATACCGGAAGAAAGCCGGGCGCAGTTTGGTCTGACCTTCGATGATTTCGGCCATCGATTCATTTGCTACAACCGCGTCCATATTCAGCACGTCGTCTTTCCCGGTCCTTATCTCAAGCGGAACCCGAACCTCGCATTTTCGAAAACGGTCCAGGACGTTCCGGAAAATCGCGTGCGCGATTGGCTGGTGAACGACGAAGGTTTCGCCGCGCGCGTTTACCCCATCAGCGAAACCATCACCACTTACGAGTCACACTCCGGCACCTTCACCGCCGCCTGCGGCGTGCATGTTTATGCCGGCGATGGTTTGCCTCACGAATATTACGGCAACGTTTTTGCCTGCGAGCCTACCGGGAATCTCGTCCACCGCGAAGAACTCGTGCCCCGCGGAGCCACGTTCGGTTCACACATGGTCGCGGAAGGCCGTGAATTCCTCGCTTCGCCGGACACATGGTTTCGCCCTGTCTTCCTGACCGAAGGTCCGGACGGCGCGCTCTGCATCTGCGACATGTATCGCAAGACCATCGAGCATCCGGATTATCTCCCGCCCGAAACGCGCAAACACACGGATTTCAGCAGCGGAAAAGGTATGGGCCGTATCTGGCGAGTAACGCGCGCGGACTCCGCGACAAACAGGCACCAGAACGATTTTTCACACGCTGAAAATGAACTTTTAGTAAAAAACTTGGCGAGTTCCAATGGGTGGCACCGAGTCACCGCCCAACGACTTTTGCTTGAGCGGAATGCTCGCAGCGCTGCGCCCGCCCTTAAACAACTGCTTACAGATACTAAAGCCATTCCCGCTGGACGCTTTCTCGCTCTGTGGCTGCTCAATCGCTTTGACGCGCTCGACCCTCAGAACTTGCTCAGCGCCTTCCACGACCCCGTGCCCGGTCTTCGCGAAGCCGCGATCCGTCTTTCCGAACATCGAACAACTGAGTCATCGAAACTCTTCGATGCCATGCTCAAAACGTCCGGCGATCCAGATCCGCGCGTTCGTTTTCAATCCGCGTTATCCTTTGGAGAGGCCGCTCTGAGTTCCAACGGGCTCACCGCTCTGGAGGTGATCGCGATGCGAGACAGCG
>DASYTB010000609.1:0-5918 GCA_036002705.1 Verrucomicrobiia bacterium | reverse complement strand
AATCGGAAAGCGCAGCGCCTGGTCGGAGGGCAACTCAGCGACTTTAAAATCATCCAACACATTTAAAACGGTCGGCCCCTTCCACCATGGCATATTCGTGCTCAGGGCGGCGATGTTGTCGCCATGTTTGGCCGCGATGGGCACGAATTGTTTTGGTTCAACTCCGATCGTCTGCAAAAACTTGCGATACTCGCGCTCGATATTTTGAAATCGGTCCTGCGAGTAGTCCTGCAAATCCATTTTGTTCACGAGGACGGCGATCTGCTTGATCCCGAGGAGATTCAAGAGATACCCATGGCGGCGTGATTGTTCCTGCACGCCTTCATTTGCGTCAATGAGCAGCAAGGCGGCTTCCGCGTTCGCCGCGCCCGTGACCATGTTCTTAAGGAACTCCTTGTGACCGGGGGCATCGATAATCACATACTGCCGCTTTGCCGTGTGGAACCAAATCTGCGCCGTATCAATCGTGATGTTCTGGTCGCGCTCTGATTGCAGGGCGTCCATCAAGTTCGCCCATTCAAAGGGCACTCCACGGCGTTCGGAGATCCGCTGCAGTTGCTCCAGCTTTCCTTCGGGCAGGGAGCCCGTGTCGTGAAAGAGGCGGCCGACGAAGGTGGACTTGCCATGGTCCACATGGCCAACAATAACGATCTTTAACTGTTCAGTAGGTGCGGTCATGGAAATCTTACATGTAGCCGTCGCGGCGGAGCTTCTCGAAAGCATCTTCGCTTTCTTTGTCCTGCGCGCGGCCGGAGCGCTCGGTGGTGTTGGTGTTGCGCAGTTCTTCGATGATTTCGGCCACCGTTTTGGCATTGGACTTGATGGCTCCGGTGCAAGGCGCGCAACCCAGGCTTCGGTAGCGTTCGCCTTTGCTGTTGGCGAAGTAGAGCGGAATGATCGGGATGTTCTCGCGATGGATATATTCCCAGATGTTCAATTCCGTCCAGTGGAGCAGGGGATGAATCCGGATATGGGTTCCCTTTTCAAAATCTGTTTTGAATTGGTCCCACAGTTCGGGCGGTTGATCCTCGACATTCCACTCCATGTTTTTGTCGCGCGGGCTGAAGTAGCGCTCTTTCGCCCGAGTCGGTTCCTCGTCGCGGCGCACGCCGACAATCACGCCGGTAAAGTGATGTTTCTCGAGAACTTGCTTGAGGCCATCCTTCTTCAGAGTCCCGCAGCACTCGACGCGAGTGGCTCGGCCATTGGGAAAGGTCTTGCCGCTTTTCAGCACTTCCTCGTTCTTGCCGACGACCAACTCCAGCTTCCACTCTTGAACGAGCCGGTCCCGGTATTCGATCATGGAAGGAATCTTGTAGGTTGTATCCACGTGCACCAAAGGAAAAGGCACGTGGCCGAGGAAGGCCTTGCGCGCCAGCCAAAGCAGCACGGTGGAGTCCTTCCCGATGCTCCAGAGCATCGCAAGGTTTTCAAACTTATTGAAAGCCTCCCGTAGAATATAAATGCTTTGGTTCTCCAGTTTGGATAGGTAGTCCATAGAAATTCGGAATACTTCAGGCTTTGCGCGCCATGAAGGTGTGAATGCCACACTCTACTTTGTTAAAACCGGTCCAGCGGCCGGCGCGCTCATTCTGGCTTTCGGATGTCTTCGCGGTGCAAGGTCGGCAACCAATAGAACGGTAGCCCTGGTCGTGCAAAGGATTATAGGGAATCCCTTCCTTCTTCAGATAATCCCAAACGGCTTGTCGGGACCAACTTGCCATCGGGTTGAGCTTCACGATTTCGCGCTCGCTCTGCTCATCAAACAAATAGACTTCGACAAATTGGACCTCGGCCCGCGAATCCGACTGCTCACGACGCAACCCGGTTATCCAGCAATCCAATTCCCCAAGCTTGCCTTGGAGCGGGACCACTTTGCGAATCGCGCAACATTGGTCGGGATTTCTTTTCCATAGTTCCGGGCCGAACACTTCGGATTGCTGCTCGACACTTAAATCGGGCTGAAGCGATTCAATTTCAATTCCGAAAAAACCTTCGAGACGGTTCTTCAGTTCCAAAGTTTCGGCGAAGAGCAAACCTGTATCCAAAGTGAAGACGGGGAAATCCCAGCCGTTCTGGCGCGCCAGGTGGATCATGACCAGGCCCGCGCCCTGGAAGCTTGTGCCGATGGCGGCGCGTTTTCCAAATTCGGTCCACGCCCAACGGAGAATCATTTCCGTGGAAGCGTTTTGGAACTCTCGATTGAGAGCTTGAACTTCGGTCGTGACCAACATGGCAGCCTCAGTTCGAAACCACGGCGGTTTCTTTGGGCGTGGCCGCCTCACTCCAGACGACTCGTTCGCACCAATCCCCAAAGCGCTCGCCGCGCACGCGCTCCTGAAGATAGCGCGCGAGAAGCGGACGCAGCTCCTTTTCGAAATCCTCGCTCTTAACATTCTCTTTCCAGAGACGATTCAAGCGCGTGCTGCTCAAATTCCCGCCGAGGTAAATCATATACTTGTTTGGCGCGCGTCCCACGAAGCCGATCTCAGCCATGTAAGGCCGCGCGCAGCCGTTCGGGCAACCGGTCATGCGGACGACGATCTCTTCTTCCGCAAGGCCAACTTCCGCGAAAAGCTTTTCCAGGCGCGTGATAACACTCGGCATCAAGCGCTCGGATTCCGAGAGCGCCAAGCCGCAAGTGGGCAGCGCTGGGCAGGCGATGGAAGCCAGACGCACCGGACTTCCCTGGTTTTCGACCGGGATGCCATGCTCGGCCAGCACGCGGCTGATCCCGTCTTTCTGCGAGTCAGCGACGTTGACGAGAAGAAAATTCTGCGAAGGTGTCAGGCGAACCTCTGGACGAAATTGCTCGACCACGGTTCGCAACGCGGTTTTCAGCTTAACGCCGGAATCGTCCCGGATTCGGCCATTTTCGACAAAAAGGCCCAGAAAATTTCGGCCATCGAACTGCCGGTGCCACCCGAGGAGGTCGCCCTGTTTGGTGAACTCGTAATCACGCGCCGCTTCCAGCTTCACCCCCGAGCGCTGTTCCAATTCCTCGCGCGTCCACTCGACGCCCCGTTCCTCGACGACATATTTCAGGCGCGCGTGCTTGCGATTCGTGCGATCACCGAAATCGCGATGGATCGTCACGAGACCTTTTGCGATGGCCTCGACATTTTCCGGCGTCGTGAAGCCAAGAACATCGGCCATTCTCGGATACGTTTCGGCGTTGCCGTGGCTCATTCCCATGCCGCCGCCAGCGAGCACGTTGTAGCCCTCCAGGCGTCCCTTCTCTTCAATCGCGATAAAACCGCCGTCATTCGTAAAGACATCGATGTCGTTGAGCGGCGGAATGACAAAGGCGAATTTGAACTTGCGAGGCAGATAGGTCTTTCCGTAAAGCGGATCCACAAAGTCTTTTTCTTCGTCACTGAGACTCAACTGTTTTCCTTCCACCCAAATCTGGTGATAAGCTTTCGTCTTGGGGAGAAGCGCTTTGGAAAGCATGAAGGCATCCTGCAGCACGCGTTCAACGAGCGGGCTGGTGGCCGGCGTCGAGGAAGCCATGACGTTACGATTCACGTCTCCGCACGCGGCCAGCGTAGTCGAAAGAGCTTGATTGATTCCTTTGATCAGTTTTCCAAGCCCACTTTTGACCACTCCATGGAATTGAAAGCCCTGGCGCGTGGTGATTCGCAAGGTGTTGTTGCCGCACTCGGCGGAGAGCTGATCAAATGTCAGATATTGATCCGGCTGAACCACGCCGCCCGGCAATCGCCCGCGAACCATGAAAATGTATTCTTTGGCCACCTTCCGTTTATCGCGGTCATCCTGCTGATAAACACCGTGAAATTTGAGAAATTGGCTGTCATCCTCGGAGAACCGATCCGTTTCCGCATTGGCCAGGGTCGAGCCGATTGTTCCGGCCAACGTAGGGTTGGCTCCCTTGATCGACTCGTTGTGTGTGATTTTAAGTTCCGCCGCCGGAGTAATCATTAGTAAATTACTTAAGTTACGTAACATTAGCCGCCGAGGCCATGCTGTCAAGGCGTTTCGAAGCGGGCGTGAGTATCAAAATGAGTAGCAACCCCGCCCCGATCCCCAGCGCACCGAGCGTGATCCACAGCGCCGTCTTCGGTGGTTGGAATTTGAACTCGATCGTATGACTTCCGGCGGGCACGTAAACGCCGCGCATAATGAAGTCACACCGCAAAACGCGATCCGGCTTGCCATCCACCCAAACATGCCAGTCGGGATCAAAGCGGTCCGTTAGCATCAGCACCGTCGCGGATAGGGCGTCGGACTTGAGGACGAGTCGTTTGGGTTCATAACGGCTTATCTCGACCGCTCCGGCGGGACCATTGGTTTTCGGGTTCGAGGCTGGCGCGGGCAATTCATCCGCGACGAGAACCGTTTGGTGCAGATCAAATGTCAGATTGGTTAAAGTCTGAAGCGTTGCCTGATCATTCGTTTGGACCTGCCATTGCGTGTAGAGGCTCGCGCGGGGCAGCGCATTCGTATATTCAAGCACCGCAAAGGGGCCGCTCGCATTTGTTTGAGCCGTGATCGATCCGTCCGCGCGGTCTTGTGCGAGAGTGAACGGGGCATGCACCCGGAATCCGGGGAGCGTCGCCCCGCTCAGGCCGAGAAAATAGCGGGTGGTGGTCAATTCCCAATAACGATCCGCGGGCGAGTTGGTGAAAGCGGACAGAAACGTCGTCTTATCTTGGCCGACGCGCGATTCCTGCGTCATATCGATCGATTGGATGTTATAAAATGGGAAGTGGTGCTGCGCCCAAAGAATCTGATAAACTTGGCGCAGTGCGTTCAGTGCCGCGGCGGCCTGTTGCGGGATTTTTGCAGGGTCCAATTGAAGGACCGTGACACGATGCTCATACGGCTTGTCTCTGAGAATATCCAAGACTGGATTGGTCGCGAGTTTTTCCTTGTAATCGTAGTAGATGATCCACGGTTGATTCGCGCGGATTAAATCGCCCAACAAAACCGCGATCAAAAGCGTAGCCCCAACTTTCGCCCGTGCTCCCGCGAAAAAGCCGCTCAAAATCGCGCTCACCAGGCCGGCGTTGAGCGCGAGAAAAAAAAGAAACCATGCGACCTCCTTGTAGCTGAATGACGCGATCACTTTCGCTTCCGCGGGCGCGAAGCCACCCTTGCCCAAATAACCTTCCAACTCGCCGCGCGATGAATAAAAGACGAGAAACCCAAGCAGGCTGACCAGAACCGCTGCCCCTAGCCCTTGCGACCATCTCTTGTCGAAGAGCGAGGCGGAGGCCCACCAGTTTTTGAAGTTCTGCTGGAACGGAGCGATTTTTCCACGGGCTTGCGCCAAACAACCTCGCGCGATTCCATCCACGCCGTAGCCAAAGAGGATGATGATGGCGATCTGAAACGGGACCGTGAACTTGATCGGATTTCGAATCGTGGAGAAATAGGGCAGGGCGTACACAAGCCGGTAAAAGGGCGCATGCCTGCCATAGGCAAAGAGCAATCCCAACACCGCGACACAGCCCCAGAACCAGATGAACTTCCGCTGTCGCTCATCAAACAGGCTTTTCGCGCTTCGAAACGACTGAAACACCGCCCACAGCGCCAGCATCACGACCAGCACTCCGGCATATTCACCGGAGCCGGAATGGCGTCGAAAGCCCTGATGATGGACTTCCCAGCCCGGTTGCTCCCCGACGTTGCCCCAGTAATTGCCGCCATCGGGGGTGTCCATCCGGTAACCAAAGAGGCCAGGGATGATCACGCGCAACGTTTCCAGCTTCGGCAGACTCCATTGCGTCGCGAAATCCCACTTCTGCTCTTTGGCTTGAGTATCTTGCTCCGTCCCGGCGATTCCCTTGATCTGGGTAGTTACAAGGGATGACACAGTTTGGGCAGCAATCAACCCGGCGCAGATCGCGACGATGGCCAGCCGAACCCCTCCCACCGCCGCTTTTTCCGCCGGA
>DASYTB010000608.1:0-7887 GCA_036002705.1 Verrucomicrobiia bacterium | reverse complement strand
CCGGTGAGAACATTCGAGAGGGCGCTGTTTTGCTGCATGAGCGCTTCCCATTTTTTTGTGGCCTCTTCGTTTGATTTTTCGATCGCGCTCAGTTGCTGGCGCAACACGCCAATCTCCGGGAAGTTCGCTACAGGGGGGGCGGCCGCGGCCTGGACGGGCTGAGGCTCCGCGTTCGTCTCCGCGGCGTCGCCGGAGGAAATGGTCACGATCACGCCCGCGGCCAGAAGGAAAAGAAAGCTGAGACAAATCTTTTTCATGAACGTTCAGGTGGGTTCGAAACTTAGAATTGGCCCGAGCGAAAACAAGAAATTTCACGCGCGTGTTGTTCACACAATTCACAATATTAACAATCGGCATTTTTCGTTTGCATTGGCCATTGGCCGATGCATTGTCGCCGCGTTCCAAATTCTCATGAAAGCCTGCCTAACTCCCAAAAGACGGTTTGCAGTAATTTTATCCCTTCTTTTTGCGCTGGCTCTGCCTTCGAAACGGCTCATCGCCGCCGAGGCTGGCGCCGCGGACGACGAGAAGGAAATCTGCAAAAAGAACCTCTCGATCATTTATGATGCGATCAAAGCGTATCGCGTCGAAAACAAGGACCTGCCCGCCTGGCTTTCCGATTTGGTGCCGAAGTATCTGAAAGATCCAAATGTGTTGATCTGTCCCGTCGTGAAGAGAACGGGAAATGTGATCACGCTCGGGATTGTGGACCCGAACATCAGCACGACCTATTCATTTCAGTTCGCGGATACGCCCGTTCCCAAGACCACCCAGGGCGGGTCCAATCACACCATGAAAGAATGGAAGCAGCGCCAAATGGGACTGGTTGGCTCGAAGGTCCCCATGGTGCGCTGCCACCACCATGGCCGGGTGCTGAACCTTTGTTTCGACGGCAAAATTACCGAAACCCAGGGAGCCTGGGAATGGGAGTTAAACGAGATCGATCCGAAAGAGTTGTCGCCCGCCCGGCTTTTCGCGGCGGAAACGGCCCTGACCGCCATGGCCAGGGCGCAAACGGAGATTCTCGCGCGCGACTCGAAAGCGCCGCCGAACCTGATCGACCTGAGCCGCTTTTATAACGCCGCTCTCACCGAAAGCTGGCATCGAAATGGTCCCAATGATCCGGTGGCGAACGATCTCTCCGAACTCCCGTCCGGCCTCCAGAAATTTGCCGAAATCGAATTCGACACGCGCGGAGTCATCCAGCTCTCCAGCCGAAAATTAAACTATCCAAGATTTCCGCAAAGCGTTAAAAACATCACAGTGGATCGCAAGGCCAAGAAGCTGCATTTCCTCCACAGCACCGGTTGGAGCGCGCCGGATGGAACACCTGTTGCGACCGCCGTGATTCACCTGGCCAACGGCAAGACTCACGAGTTTACGTTTCTTTATGGCGACCAACTGGTGGATTGGGTCGCGCTCGGGCCTCCGCCCAGGGACCACGATAATTCCGTCGTGGCCTGGACCGGACATTCTCAAGCCACCGGTGGCCAAACGACATTGCACCTCTTCAAAACCCAGTGGATTAATCCGGAGCCGGACCAGACCATCGCGAGTGTCGATTATCTTTCGGCGAATCTGGATCCAGCGCCCTTCCTCATTGCGATCACCGCCGAAAATCCATAATGAAAAAATATCTGCCTTTCACTCTCGCTTCGGCCGTCCTAATCGCCCTCGTGGTTAGCGCTCTGACCCCAAATGGCCGTTCCGCCGGATTCGTGGAAAAAGTCCGGGTGGCGACGATTGACCTCGAAAACGCCCGGATCGAAACACCCGGAGCGCCGGGCAGCGAACTCTCCCAGGAGTTGCGGCGCTTCCTGGAAATGGCGGACGTGGATATCCTCTGCCTCCAGGGCGCGAGCGACTGGGAGAGCTGCGAAAAGATCTGCAAGCTCAAACCGGGATTGCGCGTTCTCACCTGCTCGGCTTTCGCGGCGAAAAGCGGGCATGGACCACTGCCGCAGGTTGCCATCCTGGCGTCCGAGCGAGCCATCCTTTCCTGGGTCCAAGAAACTTCGGAGGGGTCCGGATTCGCCCTCGCCATTGTCCAGGCGGGTCCCAGGAAACTGGCGGTATTTTCCGTTCAGTCCGCAAAAACCGCTTCGTCCGGAATGGCTGGGCATCTTTTGGCGGAAGTGAAAAAGCTGCAGAATTTCCCGCAAAACCGGCCGGAACCGATGCTGATCGCCGTGGCTGGCGGGGTGAAGGAATCCACTCTGACGGACGGCGGTTTTCAGACGATCCCGCCCGCTAGGAACCCGACGGCCAAGGCGGCCGCGGGCGCACAAGGTGGTCCCGAGTTTTGGGTTTTGAACGGCGGATTCCTCGCCCGGCCCCGCAACGTCAACCTGCCGGGGTTGCACACGCCGCTGGCGATTTCGGATTTTGACACCTCGGGCGCATCCTCAACAAAATTTGCCTATCAAACTCCGCTCCTGTTCGCTGGCGAATCGCCAGCCGCCGTTGCGGCCGCGACCCAGCCTTCCCCGTTCCTTTCGCCACAAGTGATTGGGCTGCTGCTCGCGCTGGCGGCGATTTTCGTTTTCGCCAGTTTCTTTTTGCTGCGAAGAAAGAATCAGACGATGGCACTGCAACTGGCCTCCATGCAAGTGGCGAACGGGAATGGCGGGCAGGTTCTGAATGATCCCGTCCGTATGAACCTGATCGCGTGGTTCAAGAGCCTGTTCGTGCAGCGGCTCCTCTCCCAGCGGCAACAATTGCTCTCGAACGAGGATGAGGCCACTCGCCGGACTCTCGCCATCGAGGAGAAGCTCTCGACCATGCAAGCGGACCTGCAAATGCGCATCTCCTCGTATGAAGTAAGGATCGAGCGGCTCGAGCAGGAATTAACCGCCGCTACGTTTGAAAACCGCGACCTGATTCGCTGCCAAATCGAACTGCTCAAAGAGAAAGTCGCCAAGGCCAGAGAAGAACAAACCATGCGCCGGAATTAGGCGAATTAGGCTTTTGCAACGTGCGGCCCCCGCTGCGGACGAAGTCTGCTCAGATATACTCCGTTCGCGCCTTCGTATCCCAAAAGCTCAAGCGAGGAAACAAGCCGCAAGCCATTTCCGAACCGTATTTTGAGGAATCTGGATAACGCCGAATGCTGGTATCTCGGCGGCGCTCATTAGGGAGCGATTCGGCGGGCTCGACCTATAAAGGCCGCACTTATTGTGTCTTGATATCCAATTCGGCAAACGGATTTTGGCCGAACGGCGTGGCCGCGCCGTTCACCGGCACGCGCTCTTTGGCCTGCGGCTGCTGAGGCGGCGCTGGGTGTTCCTCTGATTCCTGTTCCTCAGGAGCGTCGGTGGCTTTCGGTCCCTGGTTGGGATTTTTGGCGCGCTTGTTTCGCGGCAGCGGGCTGAGCATCACATTGATGCCTTTGCCGATCAGCTTCGGCGGCGCATCCGGGTGGGCAAACGGTTCGAGTTCTTTAATGAAATCCTTCACTTTGCCGAACCCAAATTCCTGGTGCGCCATTTCGCGGCCGCGGAATCGCAGCGTGACCTTCACTTTCATGTCCTCGCACAGGAAATCGATGGCGTGCGAGAGTTTCACGGTGAAGTCATGCGGATCGATGTTGGCGCTTAACTGGATTTCTTTGACGCGGTTGGCGTGCTGGTGCTTCTTGGATTCCTTGTCCTTCTTGGCCTGCTCGTAACGGAACTTGCCATAATCGACCAACCGGCAGACCGGAGGCGTTGCCGCTGCGGCAATCTCGACCAGGTCAACTCCGCGGGAACGGGCCATGCTCAAGGCGTCGCCCAGCGACATAACGCCGAGTTGCTGCTGGTCTTCGCCGATAACACGAACTTCGCGGGCGCGAATCTTGTTATTTACCCGGGTGAAGTTGCTAGGTGGATAGTGCCGAGGAGGAAAAGGGCGGCTCAAGACACCCTCTCAGGTTGAAGTTTATCCATGCTTAAGATGCAATCATTTTATGGCCGGAAAGCGCCCAAGGGCAGTCCGATACGGTAAAATAATTTACCAACTCGCGAATTTTGCAAGTGAAAAATTGGCGTCAAAGCGTCAAAAGCCCACTTAACTGAACGAGGTGGAAATCGATAATTTCGTATACCAAATTCCCATCGGAAACGAGATCCCATTCCGTCATACACGAGGCTCGCGGTGGTTCGAATCGATATTTGAGTTCGGGATCTGGCTCATCCAACGAAACGATCCCTTTATTCCAGGCGCGTTTTTCGTTTTGGGCGCGGTCGCATTCGTTCGCCGGGTAACGCTTGAGACTCGTGAGCAGAATGATCGGAAACGGCCCGTGCCCGGCGTCACGTCCGCGATATAATTCTTCTCCAGCAGCCCCGCGAAAAATCCCCGGGGTCAAATCTTCCGCTTCCGCCGGATTATTCCCTCGCCTTCGAATATACGCGTAGAGCGGATACCAATACGTTTGGCACAATTCCGCGAGCGCCTCCCGGGCAGGAGTTGCTCGGTTCGCGCGCCGCCACAACCGCGCTCCAGTGTGTCGCGGGGAATGCGGCATTCCCCGCCAAATCCCCTTGTGCGAGGCCATGTTCTTACCCCCTCCAAATAAAAGGCTTTGCTGGACGAGAATAGATAGGACTCTCTCTGGAAAGCTTAAATCTCCCTTTACGAAGGCAATGGCGTCGCCGTTTGCGTTCGCGAGAATCTTCCCGTATAACCTTGAGCTGATTGGATGAACATCTCCGCCCCATTTATTCACCGGCCGGTGGGGACTTCCTTGCTGGCGATGGGGCTTCTGTTGATGGGGATTGTGGCTTATCGGTCCTTGCCCGTGGCTCCGGTGCCGCGAGTGGATTACCCGATCATTTCGGTCCAGGCTTCGCTGCCTGGAGCGGATCCAGCCACGGTCGCCTCTTCGCTCGCCGCCCCTTTGGAGAAACGGCTTGGGCAGATCGCGGGCGTTTCGGAAATCACGTCGATCAGCACGCTGGGCGGTTGCAGTGTCACCATCCAGTTTGATTTGGATCGCAAGGTGGATCGCGCGGCCCGTGACGTGCAGGCCGCGATCAATGCCGCGGCGACTGATTTGCCGATTAATCTTCCCGCCCCGCCGACCTATCGAAAGCTTAATCCCGCCGACGCACCGATCATGGTTTTGGCGCTTACGTCCGAATCCATGGACCCCGTGGATGTTTACGAGTATGCCGATTCGATCCTGGCGCAGCGCCTCAGCCAGGTGGAAGGCGTCAGCCAGGTGTTGATCAACGGCGCGGAGAAATCGGCGGTGCGCGTGCAGATCGATCCCATGGCCCTCGCCTCGACCTCGTTAAGTTTGGAGGATGTGCGTGCGCTGCTGGGGCAAGTCAATGTTGATCTGCCGAAGGGAAGTTTCGACGGTCCGGACGTGAGCTACTCGATTACCGCGAACGATCAACTACTCGACGCGGCGGATTATCAGTCCCTGATCCTTACGCAAAAGAATAACATTCCGATCAAGCTGAGCGCTTTGGGGAAAGTTTTCGAGGGGGTCGAGAATACGAAACTCGCCGGATGGTCTGGCCGGAAACGCGCGGTGCTGCTGATTATTTTTAAGCAGCCCGACGCGAATGTCATCGAGACGGTCGACCGCATTCGCAGCGTCCTTCCGATGGTTGAGAAGTGGCTGCCGCCTTCCATCGGCGTCACTCAGGTGAGCGACCGGACCACGACGATTCGCGCTTCGGTGCAGGAGGTTCAAATCGCCTTGCTTCTGAGCGTCATTTTGGTCGTGGCCGTGATCTTTTTCTTCCTCCGGCGCTTTTGGCCGACATTTATCGCCTGCGTGACTGTTCCTCTCGCGTTGGCAGGAACGTTCGGGGCGATGTACCTATGCGGCTACAGCCTGGATAACCTGTCGCTCATGGCGATTACGATTTCGGTGGGGTTCGTGGTCGATGACGCGATTGTCGTGATCGAAAATATTTTTCGTTTTATCGAACAAGGCCAAAAGCCGTTCGAAGCCGCTCTCAATGGTGCGCGGCAAATCGGGTTCACGGTCGTTTCGATCAGCCTTTCGCTGGTGGCCGTGTTTATTCCCCTGCTCTTTATGAGCGGGCTGATCGGACGCCTCTTCCACGAATTTGCCGTGACCTTGAGTGTGGCCATCCTGATTTCAGGTGTGTTGGCGCTGACGCTGACGCCAATGCTTTGCGCTCTCTTTCTCAAGCCGGAGTCTGACCGCTCGCGGCAGAACAAAGTGGCGGAGGCCGCGGAACGCGCCTTCAACTGGCTGGTCGGCCGCTACGGACGGAGCCTCAAATGGGTGCTGGAGAATCAGTTCTTCATGCTGGCCGTCGCGGTCGTGACTCTTGGCGTGACGGTGTGGCTCTATACCGTGATCCCAAAAGGCTTTTTCCCGCAGCAGGACACCGGGGTTCTCATCGGTGTGACGGATGCCTCCCAGGATATTTCTTTCGATGCCATGGCCGACCTTCAAGACCGCGTCGCGAAAATTGTGCTCGATGATCCCGCGGTCGCGACTCTCGGTTCGTTTATTGGCGCGGCGTCCGGAAGTTCGACGGTGAACAATGGCCGCATGTTTATCACGCTGAAATCGCTCGAAGAGCGCAAGGTCAGCAGTGATCAGGTGGTAAATCGTTTGCGCCCGAAGCTCGCGGCCGTGCCGGGCATCACCCTGTTTCTTCAAGCCGTGCAGGATATTCGGGTGGGCGGGCGCATGGGCAAAGCACAATTTCAATACGCGCTGCAGGCTTCGGACTTAAAGGAGCTAAACGACTGGTCTTCGTCTCTGGTCAACAAACTGCGGGAGAATCCTGACCTGCGCGACGTCAATAGCGATCAGCAGACGCGCGGATTGCAGGTGAAGGTCATCATTAATCGCGACGCGGCCGCGCGCCTGGGCGTGGCTGTGGGTGCCATCGACAACACGCTCTACGACGCTTTCGGTCAGCGGCAGGTCTCGACGCTTTACAAACGTTACAACCAGCATCACATCGTGATGGAGGTCAGCCCGCAGTATCAGAATGACCCGAGCGCGCTGCAGAAGATTTACGTGCGTTCGACCAACGGCGTGCAAGTGCCGCTCTCGGCGGTGGCGAGTTTCGAACGGGTCAACGCGAATCTTTCGGTGAATCACCAGGGGCAATTCCCCGCCGTCACCCTTTCGTTTAATTTGGCGCCCGGCGTTTCGCTCGGGGACGCGACCGAGGCGATTCAAAGAGCCACCGATGAGCTGCGCATGCCGGGCAGCATCAGTGGGAGTTTCCAGGGCACCGCGCAAGTGTTTCAATCCTCGCTTTCCAGCACGCCCTTGCTCCTGCTCGCCGCTCTCTTAACGGTCTATGTCGTGCTCGGGATGCTCTATGAGAGCCTGATTCACCCCATCACCATTCTCTCGACGCTGCCTTCCGCTGGCCTGGGCGCGTTGCTGGCCCTTTTGCTTTTTGGCTTCGATTTGTCCCTGGTTTCCTTTATCGGCATCATTCTTCTGATCGGCATCGTGAAGAAAAACGCCATCATGATGATCGACTTCGCGCTGGATGCCGAGCGGGTCGATGGATTGAACCCCGAAGAGGCGATTTACAAGGCCTGTGTCGTTCGTTTCCGCCCTATCATGATGACCACCCTCGCCGCGCTTTTCGGCGCAGTCCCGCTGGCGATCGGATTAGGCACCGGCTCCGAATTGCGCCGCCCGCTTGGGATCGCGGTTGTCGGTGGCCTGATCGTCTCGCAAATTTTGACGTTGTACACCACGCCCGTGATTTACCTGTTCTTCGAACACCTGCGCCGAAGATTTGCGAAACGGCGGACGGAATCTGCCTTGGCCTTGCCGGGCGCGACTTCGCCAATTACGACAGGATAAAAGTGTGGACCGACATCCGGCAGCGACTCCTTCTCTTTTCCGGAACTCGCGTCCCGCTTGCCTCTGAGCCTGTTTCC
>DASYTB010000607.1:0-10982 GCA_036002705.1 Verrucomicrobiia bacterium | reverse complement strand
ATGAGAGCGCCCGGTTCGCTTGTAGCAGCTTCCACATGTTCGCCGGGATCGAATTTTTGCCCGTGCTTTTTCACCAATTCGGGCTTGAAATCGAACGTGTCCATCTGGCTCGCGCCGCCATTCATGAAAAGTTGAATGACGCGTTTGGCACGTGCGGGATACTGTGGGAATTGCTGTCGGCCGGACGACAATGTTTCCCCGGCCATCAGACCTTGTCCCTGGAGCAGGTGAGCGAGCGCAATCCCGCCCAATCCTCCGCCGGAACGCCAGAGAAATTCGCGCCGCGAGCAGGGATATTGAAAGAATGGAGTCATATCAATTCACGAACATAAATTCGTTCGAGTTGAAAATGGCGCGGCAGAGATTCGGCAGGCCATTCTTTCTCGCGAACTCGGCAAACGGCGTTATTTCGTGGCCGCGTGGTTCGCGCGAAAACGCCAGGGCGATCGCCAGGCTGACCTGGCCGCGCAGGTCGTTTGCTCTTTCCCGCTTCAGCCGCTCCGCGAAGTGTTCGCTGTAACGCACGACGAAGCGGTCGTTCAACATCGCTAGAGCTTGTGCGACGGTAACTGAATTGTTGCGCACCGGCGTAAGCTGCGCCGAATCGGGACAATCGAGTGAATCCATAAATGGATCAGGCAGCGTGCGGAACACAAAGCGGTAGATGCCGCGGCGCCGCGCGGCGGAAGAATCCACGTCAAAGCTGTTGTAATCAACTTTAGGCGTCACGTGGATGCCCGGAGACATTACGAACTGTTGAACGGAAGGGCCGCCCATGGTTTTATCGAGCTTGCCGCTGACCGCGAGAATGGCATCGCGAACGGCTTCGGCTTCGAGGCGAGTCCGGTTCATCCGCCAGAGCAACGTGTTCTCGGCATCCAGCTCGGAGAAGCGCGGGTTATCCGCCGAACTTTGTTGATAAACGGCGCTTGTCAGAATCAGTCTATGCAGTTTCTTCATGCTGCCGCCGTTCGAGACAAACCAGTTCGCCAGCCAATCGAGCAGTTCGGGGTGGGTAGGAGTCCCTCCCATTTTCCCGAAATCGTTCGGCGTATCTACAAGGCCGCGTCCAAAATGGTAGTGCCACACGCGATTCACAATGGAGCGCCAGGTGAGCGAGTTCTGCGGGTCAACAATCCACCGTGCGAGCGCGGCTCGGCGGGCGGCCTCGCTGCTCGAGTCCGCGGCGGTGAAGTCCGCGCAGAGAGTTTCGACACAGTGGAGCGCGCCAGGTTTCGCGATCTCCATTGGCTGATGAATATCGCCGCGCTTCAGAACATTCACTATTCTAGGTTGGCCCAAAGGTTTGAAACTGCCGTCCGGAACGAAATCGCTTGCGCCAGCATAGACAAGGTGCCGCAGTGGCAGAAATCGAAGAGTGCGCTCAGTTTCTTCAATGGCAACATAGCGAGCGAGCACGATTTGCTCTGGTGTGGAGCGTTGGCCAGCGGGTGTTCGCAAGACATCCCGCAGTTCCCCCGGCAAAGCGTCGTACAAATTGCCTTCAGGGTAATTCAGCACAATCGGGTGCCAAAGCGTTTCGGCTGAGTTGACCGCGCCTTCCCAAATAACGAGCTGCTCATCATTACGCGGCAAATCGGAGCCCTCGCTTCGGTGCAGCCGATCCAGCCGCCCCAGCCGATCCTGGAGTTCCTTCCGCTTCCGATGAACCTCGGGATCGGCATCGAAGTAGCGGTTCGCCTTGTCCGTGCCCGCGAAGACGGCCTGAAGCGCGTAATATTCCTTTTGCGTGACTGGATCAAACTTGTGATCGTGACAGCGTGCGCATTGGACCGTGGTGCTCACGAACGTGTTCATCACCGTGCTCACGATGTCATCGCGGTCGATATAACGCGCGATTTGCCGGTCGATACTATCCTCACGAATGTCGCGCAGAGAGCTTTCATCCCACGGGCCGGTGGCGAGGAAGCCCAGCGCGACGATTGCCTGCGGGTCGTCAGGAAACAGAACGTCGCCCGCAATCTGCTCCTGGACGAAGCGCGCGTATGGCTTGTCGTTATTGAAGCTGCCGATGACGTAATCGCGATAGGGCCATGCATTTGTCCGTGGCCGGTCCTGATCGTGACCGTGGGTTTCGGCGTAATGTGCCACATCAAGCCAGTGTTGCGCCCAATGCTCGCCGTATTCCGCGCGGTCGAGCAGTTCATCGACGCGCCGCGCCAAGGCGTCGGGCGATGAATCTTCAACAAAGCTTTTCAGGTCATCCGGCGTGGGCGGGAGCCCAATGAGGTCGAAATACACTCGCCGCAAAAGCGTTGGCCGATCGGCGGAAGGAGATGGTTGCATTCCGCGCGATTCGAGCCTTTGGCCGATAAACGCGTCGATCGATGTTCGGACCCAGCTTGAATTGGTGATTTGCGGCGGGGGGATTGGCGGCGCCGCCATCGGCCGAAGTGACCAATGCTTCTCCTGGACTTCCGCCGCGCTCGATGCGCATAGCAGCAACGCAACAAAAATCTGCGCGGCACGGTTCATGACTGAGGAGGGCAGTATGCGCGAAGCGCCCCTTGCGCGCAATGATTCGACAAGGTCAATCTCGCGAGGCGCTTTTTCCCTTTTCCGCCGTTATTGGCCGCGTTTCCTTTTTCGAAATTCTCTCAAGAGCTTCCTTGGCCGTTAATCGTTTGCCATACTCGTAAAGTCCGTTCCCCTGTTTGAAACAATAATATGCCAGGATCTGCCCCGGCTTGAAATATTCGCTCTTCCCATCCGCGACCGTTTTTTTGACCGACTCCCATCCGCCCTCCGATCCTCGCACGCGCCGCAACGATTCAATCACCAGCGGCCCATTCGTCGAAACCACCTTTCCATTCACCAGCTCCCAATCCGGCAGCAACCGCGAACTGCTTTTCACTTCCACCTCCGGAAACTGCAGGGGAAATTCGAAACTCTCCGCCCGCTGCTTCACCGCCACATTGTAAACAGTTCCGTTCACCTCGCGCCAATCATCCGCAATGGCCGCGGCCACCGCCGCTCGCTCCGCGCTGGCGTTCGCGTTCGCCCGTGACCTCCTGTTCTGCAAGTTCGGCGCGCCACCGGCGTAAAGCCCAACCTGGCTCGGGTCCGAATGCGCCGGATCCGCCACAACGATCTTGTCTGACGCAATCGCCGAACACGCGCAGAGTGAAAGAAGGATTGTCTTAAAAACAGTCCTCAAGCTTGGGCCATCTGAGCTTTTCATGGTGTCGTAAATCGTCATACCATGTTATTAACGGGTTGAATGAAACAAAATCCGAAATTCAAGGATCGGATAAGGATGGACAATCCCTCCCTTTTGGCGTGATTCAGCCCAGGCCGAAGGGGAAAGTTCAGAAATACTACGCTCGCGACCAGCGCAGTTATACCGGGCCAATGAAGTTCTCCGTGTTCAACACCGCGCCGGAGCGCGCCACTTTCCCCGTGCTCGGTTTCAAAGGCAAAGCGAGCCATTTTGGTGCGCACTCTTATCGAACAACTGGTTCAAAGTGAATTCTTTTTGCGAAAATTAAGAAGTTTGCGTCAACATCATTCTGATGCCACTTTGGTGCGAGGGGTGGTGCGCCCCTCTTTTGTGGCGTTCCGAGTTTCAAAATGTGCTGGCGACCTCCATTCGACGCGAGGCATGCCTCTTGGTGAAGCTCGCGTGCTGATGGCGCTTGGAGAGCGCCATCTCTGGGGACGTGAGTTCATGGTCCAATCTGAATCCGTTGTGGACCTGGTTGGACGGTCAGGCCGATCGGCCTACGATTGCGAGTTCGTGGCCTTGGCGAGGGATCTCGGGCTGCGTCTGCTCACGACGGACGAGCCCGTCTTAGAGCCTGTCTGAAAAATCATGATTTCTGAGGAATCAGGCCAGTCTTCGGAGTTGAATTCGTATCATTGCGATATAAATCCACGCTTGGGCGCTGGTTTCGGTCTGTTCGTAATCCCGCACGAGGCGACGATGGCGCATGAGCCAGCCGAAAGTCCGTTCCACGACCCAACGCCGAGGCAGAATCTTGAAGCCGCGCGTTTGATCGCAGCGTTTGACCACCTCCACCGCCAATTTCGGCCGCAACCCGCGAACCCGTTGCGCGAAGTCCGGCCCGCTATAGCCGCCATCCACCCGAAGGAGCCGCAACCAAGTAAACCAGTTCAAAGTCCGTCCAAGCAGAGTCTGGGCTCCCAAAGGGAGTGGACGCGATTATGCGCTGTCGCCCTACCTGGAATTACGCAAAGAGCATCGCAACGATTTCACTGTTTTCAGTGGCGTTTGTCATCCGGATGTTGATGGCGGTCATCCGGCGGACAATTGCGTTCTGACGGCGGCGCCGCATCCGGGCAGCGCGGGGTTCAAGAACACTATTTCGCTCGATCAATACATTGGCGAGCGCATCGGCCATCTCACTTGCTTTCCGTCGCTTACGCTTGCTCAGCGTGCAGCAGGGAGTGCGGAGTCTTTCCTGGACCGGTGCCGGCGTGCCGATTCCTTGCGAAGAAAAAGCGGCGGATGTCTTCGCGCGGATGTTTTTGCAAGGAACCAAGGCTGAAGGCGAAGCGCGGGGCCGCAAACTGGAAACCGGCCGAAGCATTCTCGCCCCTTTACGGAAGCGCAGCGAACGCCCGCCACGTTTTCGTTGCACTGAATTGGCTTGCCAATCGGGCGCCGCTGTTTTGCAGTCTTCGACGAGATGTTTACTGAAATTCGAAATGCACGCGGGGAAAAGATCGATTTTAGTTATCACCCCGGGCGGCCGGGCGCTCGGGAATTGGCGATTATCGGCCATGGGGTCACTGGGAATAAAGATCGACCGTTCGTGCTGGCGTTAGCCGAGGGGCTCGCGAAAGCGGGCGTGCCGGCGTTGCGAATTTCCTTCGCGGGAAACGGCGCTTCGGGCGGGAAGTTCACAGAGTGTACGATCAGCAAGGAAGTCGAGGATCTCGGTTCGGTGTTGGATTCCGTGCGCGGCGTGGAGATTTGTTACTTGGGTCACAGCATGGGAGGAGCGGTCGGTGTTTTGCGGGCGGCGAAGGATCAGCGGATTCGAGCGCTCGTCTCGCTTGCCGGAATGGTCCACACCAAAGCTTTTGCTGAACGCGAATTTGGGACCGTCAAGCCGGGCGAAGGTTTTATGTGGGATAATCCTGACTGCCCGCTCTCGCAGGTTTACATGGATGACATGGCGCGAATCGGAACGGTGGTGAACGAAGCGACGAAGATACGTGTTCCCTGGCTGCTGCTGCACGGGACGGAAGATGATGTCGTGCCGATCCAGGATTCACACGATATTTACCCGAAAGCCAATCAGCCGAAGCAACTGATCGAGATCGAAGGAGCGAACCACGTTTTTGCCGGGGAGCATACAGGGCCGATGGTCAATCACGCTGTGAGCTGGGTGCAGCGGCAGTTTGCGGGCGCAAAATAAAGCCCCGATTATCGCTCCGGGTTATAGAAGCGGACGATGCGTCACGTATCAACGTTCCCGTTTGATCTCGGTCGCCGCGATACGGTGCAAGGTCTGAGGCGCGACCCATCGAGTATTGTACTTTTTGTGCAATTGGTCGCTTGGGAAAGCTGGACGTTTTTCGCTTCCGTAGAGTTGGTCGTTCATTCCGTGCCAGGGTAGTGGCTCGATGGTCGTCCCAGCGCGGACGTGAAAATCGGAATCTTTATCCCAGCCATCGGTGTGGATGAAGAATTCACGGACAGCGCCAGCAAGTTTCGGAGGAAGTTCGTCCGCCGAGAATTTAAGGGTCAGCTCGTCACCGCCATTCATGATGACGAAGCCTTCGTCGCGGCGGGCAAGAAGTTCGCCAACTTCGCCATAGCGAGTACACCATCCAGCCGGCGTGATGCGCCATTTCGGGTTCGGTGAAACCTGCTTGTACTCGGGCGTGAGCGGGTAATCGGCGGGCAAGTCTTTGAATTCGCTGAAGCCCCGCCAATGGAGGTCCGTGATCGTTGGCGAGAGTTCAACAAGGCGCGTTTGAGCCCCCTCCTCCCTCTCGAGCAAGGCGATGCGATCCCAGTAAATCTCGAAGGCAGTTTCCAGTTTGAGCCGACGTGCGCCTGGCGGAAGCTTGCCCGCGAGGTCCACCACAATGGTCTTCGTCTTTCCGGCAGGCGCGCCAACGACCACATTCACGGGCGTCCATTTGCCGTCCACCTCGGCTTGGAGCGTCGGGAATGGAAACGGCAGGGCTGGGTCTTGCGATCCGTTGATATTGGCCATGCCGCCGCCGAAACGCAACCACCCATTCATCGCTAGAACGAGGGGACGCTTCGTAGCCAGCTCACCGAAGTCGAGGATGACTCCGTGCGGTTCCGCGAGGCCGCGGAGTTGGGGAATGCGCAGTTTTTCGGGACCCACGCGCTTTTCATCGACCTTGCGGAGCAGTTCTGTAACGTCGCGGCCCGCGAGATTCTCAGCTTTGCGGAGCGGATGTTCATTCCCGAGCGTGAGGAGACCGCTCGGAGGAAACGGTTTACCAGGAACGAGCTTGTCGGTCGGATGCACTTCGGTCCCGAGCGGATGATCAACCACGGCGAGCCTGGCGCCGTCCAGGTAAAGAACTTCTCGAAGCTCTTCGGTGATTTGAACGGTATAATAACCGTCCTTCGGGGCAAACGTTTCCTCTGTGCCGACAAAGGTATATTCGTCCGGATCCGATTCGATGATCACGCCTTCCGCCGCGGGCAAACCCGCCGGAGCAGCACCGAGGATATCGGTGACAAACCTGAATTGCTTTCCGTCCCACGCATACATGTACGGACACGAACCTTCGGGCAGCACGAGTTCGAAAATGGGAAGCTCAACCTTTGCGTCCACGGGTACATCGACGTTGGGCTGGGCCAAATTGAACCAGTTGACCACCAGTGACTCGACGTTTGTGCTCTTTCCCACACCGATCTCGATGGGGAGCGCCTGAACCGTGCGGACCAGGCGCAGCCCGCCCGAAGTGACTTCAATCTTTGTCCCGAGACCACTTGCGTTCGAACGATTTCCGAGGAGGCGAAGTCTCAGTTGCTGATTCGCGTCCCCGCCGTCGTTGCGGAGATACTTCAAGCCGCCATTCGCCAGCGTCAGCACCGCATCGGAGTCGCCATCGACATCGAAATCGGCAAAATGCAGTTCGGAGAATGGGCCAGTTACCGCGTTCAGCCCGAGCGACACGGTGACGTTTTCGAAGCCAGCATTGCCGGCGTTTCGCCACGCGTTCACTCGATCACCAATGGCCCAAATATCGAGCCAGCCGTCATTGTCGTAATCGACCAGGACGATTTGGTGGACGTTTGGATCGTCCGCGGCGATTTCCTTCTTTTCTCCCGTACCCTGGAAAGTGATTTGGATTTTGTCACCGTTTGCGACAACGAGATCGGTCCGGAGATCGTTGTTCAAGTCGCCCGTTGCGATCACCGATCCACGTGGCCAACCGGCAATATTCGTGGGAGTCAGCGGAGCGCCGCGCGGCTTCGCCAGAAGCAACGGCGCTTCGTTTTTGCGGCCCGCGATGACATCCATCATTTCATCTTTTGGCCAGTCATCGATTACCACCGTCGCGGCGTTGGTGAGGTTCGCGGGGATGCCGGAAGTGCTCGTGATATCGCTGAAAAGGAGCGGACCGAATTGCCGATAAAGCCGCAAATCATTTGTCCCGGAGGTGACCGCGAGCAGATCGAGCTTCCCGGTAAAATCAAGGTCCGCCAAAGCGCCATCCGTTGCGCTCAGCGACTGCAAGCGACTAAAAGGTCCAACGTCCATAGCGAAACCATTCGTGGCGAATTTGAAGATGTGTGCGCCTTGATTGCCGAGCACGATGATATCTTCGAAGCGGTCGCTGTTCAGATCGCCGACCAGCATTTTCGTATATTTCGCATCCACAATCGCTGAATAAGCTTCGTCCGCGGGCTGAAAAACCGCGTTCGAATTCCAGAGCAAACGAAAGCCCTGACCGGGTTCGAGGACAAATAAGCTGTTGGTTCCCGTGTGGTTTGGATCCAGAATCGCTATGGGACCGGAATATTTCGCGGCGTTGCCTCCGAACGCAGCGGCGGTTTGATCCGAGAAATGAACCGCTATTCCGGTCTTTTGCGGCTGCTCTAAAACAAACGGAACACGCGCCTGAGTGAATTTGCTCTTCTCGAGTTTTTCCGGCGTGATCGTTTGCCCCGCATTTTGCGCGGCGATCTTTTGATGCACCTCGAGTTCCTGCTGCGCTTCGGCGTCGCGCCCCGCGCGTTGCAGGGCCTGGCTAAGCTGATAGTGAGCCGCAGGATGGTCCGGCTGAAGCATCACCACCTCGCTGAGCGCCTTAATCGCTTCGTCCCAATTGTTTAACTTGGCTTCGGCCACGCCGAGTTGATAACCCACGGCCGGCTCGCTTGGATCGAGATTACGCGCCGTTTGGAGCGCCTTCACCGCTTCCTGAAAAGCCGAGAGCCGAATGTAAGCCGAGCCTCTAACGAAATACGCCGCCGCCGAATTGGAATCGAGCTTCAGCACTTCATCGGCTTCCTTCACCGCATTCGTCGCCTCCCCGGCGAGCAAGTAGGCATTGGCCAAATTGAGATGCACGTCCGCGTCCGCCGGTGCGAGCTTCACGGCTTTTTGGTAGACCTCCAACGCTTTCACGGCTTGCCCTTGATCGAGATAATTCTTCCCCGTGTTCATCAGGCGAATGAAATCTCCGCCCTCCGCCGAACTGGACTCTTTTTTGACGCACCCGGCGAATAAAAGGGCCCATGCCAAAACAAAAGGAATTTCGCGGCAGCGCATCATAGTTGGAAGAGCAGCGTATGCGCGGAACCGGTGGGAGCAATCAAATTTGTGTCATGCCTCAACCATTAGGTGGAGCGAGGCTGAGCAGAGCTTTCTTGCAGAATGGTGAAGTGGCTCGGCGGAGCCTCGCACCACTGAGATTTAGCCCTTACAAATTTGGAAATTTGTAACGTTTTGACGCTTTGCGTTAGTTCCCTGGACGTCGATCTGCTAATAAGGAGCATGTCCTGTTCACTATTTGCACGAGTTGGATTGGTGCTGGTTTGCGCGCGATTGGCCTTCGCGGCTTCGGAATACCCCAAACCTTCTGAGGCCGATTTTTTGATCAAGGACTTCCGGTTCCGGTCCGGTGAAGCGCTGCCCGAATTGCGCATCCATTACCGGGCGCTCGGCACTCCGCGCCGCGATGCAAACGGCGTGGTTCGCAACGCAGTCTTGATTCTGCACGGCACGACAGGCTCCGGCGCGCAATTCATCCGTCCGGAATTCGCCGGCGAACTTTTTGGGAAAGGCCAACTACTCGATGCCGAAAAATATTATCTGATTCTTCCCGACAACATCGGTCACGGAAAGTCGAGCAAGCCGAGCGATGGCCTGCGCGCGCATTTTCCGCATTACCGCTACCTCGACATGATCGAGGCTCAATACCGGCTGCTCAGGGACGGTTTACAAGTGGATCATTTGCGGCTGATCATCGGCACATCCATGGGTGGGATGCATACCTGGCTGTGGGGCGAAGAACATCCCGATTTCATGGATGCGCTCATGCCCCTCGCCTCTCTCCCGACTCAGATTTCCGGACGGAATCGCGCCTGGCGGAAAATAATCATCGACGCCATACGCCACGATCCCGAGTGGGATAATGGCGAATACACGACGCAGCCGCCCGCCTTGCGCGTCGCGGCCGGAATGCTTTTTTTCATGGGGAGCAACCCGGTTCAGCGGCAAAAAGATGCGCCAACGTTGCCGCTCGCGGATCAGGCTCTCGAGAATTCCGTCACGAATACGGTTGCCCATTCCGATGCCAATGATGTCCTTTATGCATTTCAGTCGTCCGAAGATTACAATCCAGGTCCGCGCCTCGAACAAGTCCAAGTGCCGCTCCTCGCGATCAATTCCGCCGACGACCTGATCAATCCTCCGGAAGTGGGCATTCTCGAACGCGAGATCAAACGCGTAAAGGACGGTCGAGCCATTGTCATTCCTCTGAGCGACAAAACTCGCGGCCACGGCACCCACACCCTCGCCGCCGTTTGGAAAAAGCACCTGGCCCGTCTTCTGAAACAAACCGAGAAGGCAAACGCGCCTTAACCGAGGAAACGCCGCGAAGGAAAATCTCCCAAAACCTTCCGATTGCCTTGACGCGCGGAGCGCTCAAACGTAGATTTCGCGCGCTCTTCGGGTTCCAAAGTAGCTCAATGGTAGAGCAATCGGCTGTTAACCGATCGGTTGTAGGTTCGAGTCCTACCTTTGGAGCCAATTTTATTTTCCTGCCCCTCAGTGCCGCCATGTGCCAGACTGTGACTTTCCCCTTTATTTGCAAGGGTTTCGTCAGCATTGCTCGCGCTTCCATCCGTGCCACAGGATGACGCGTTCTGTCCGCCCGCGCCTGAAAGTTGTGTGTATTTTTGTGTGTATCCCCCCTGTGTGAACGAGGGAAGGAGAGCGAAAGCCTGAGCCGTCGGAAGCTGAGAAGCATCAGTGTAAAGCCGTGTCGTCAGCTTCATATCGCTGTGTCTCATGACCTCCATAGCGACCCGCGGCGCGACACCAACGCGCCCCAAGTTCGTTCCGAGGGTGTGGCGCAACGCATGAAAATCCGCTCGGCGACCGCTGCCATCGAGAAAGGGAATTCCTGCCTTCTCTAAATCAGCCCGGAACACAGACATTTTCGGAAGTAAATGTGCGAATACCGGTGCCTCAAGCGTAGCCCGGCTCCTGAGATCATTTAACGCCTGGACCAAATCTTGATGCAGCGGGATTGTCGCCTCTTTGCCATTTTTCGTTGTCGAGGCACGAGCTACCAGAAACGGCTTTTCAGCGTTCAACTGAATATCCGACCATTCCAGCGCGGCGAGCTCGCTTCTTCGTAATCCAGTGTAACACGCCGCCATGTAAACAATCCGCCGCTCGCCCGCGACCTCAATCAACCCGGTCATTTCCGTGTCCGTAAACGCCCGCCTCACTCGCACCGCCTTGCCGAGAGTCTGGACCTTGCGAACC
>DASYTB010000606.1:0-4810 GCA_036002705.1 Verrucomicrobiia bacterium | reverse complement strand
TCCAACAGGCGTCCAATTCCAGCCTCGGCATTTCGCGATTTAGAGATATTCGCCATAGACACCGCACATACTCCCGATTTTCCCCCTCATGCCCAGCTCGTTAGCCGCCTCTCCAATTGTGCGGGACCTCTGACACGCCATGCGGCTGGCTTTCGCTCTGCCGGCCGCTTCGCAATCAACTCCAGCGGGCAGTTCTTAATTAAAATCCTCCGTGCCCATGAAAGTTTAGAGTGAGCTAATAAGCCGCTGCGCCGTATTCGAGAGTCGCTGTCGAACCAGGAGTTCAGCGGCGACACGTCCTTCCACGCCCAGTGCAATAATATGCCGTATCAGGGCTCCCTTGAGTCGATCGCGCGACGCGGCTCACGCTGCTTGACCAATCTCCCGGCTGGCGGCGCTCGGAACACAGCGAAGAAATTATCGAGCGCTTGGATTTCATCCATTTCAGTTTCCACGGCAAAAAAACTTTGTCATAAAATCCATTTTTTCGAACGTATAAGAGCGATACACGTGGAAAACGAGAAACTCCAAATCTGCGAAATCCTCGCCCGGCAGGATAGCGGTGGGAAAGCAAAGCCGGCCCGTGTTGGCCAGGCCGGTGGTGCCATCGATCAGAAGGATGACAGTCATGGCCAAGGGCAAGCCGCGTCGAATAACTTCCTGGCGCAGCATCGGCCCAAACTGGTCAATGGAGTCAAAGCTCGAGACATAAGTTGTAGAATCGTGATCGCGAAGAAGCGACCCGTCCTTATTCGTCTTCTGCTGCGTCAAGACGCAGCCGAGACACATCCTTGTGGTACCGGCACGCGCGAGGAATACGGCAGGCGGTCCGCTTTCGAGGACATCGCGAACTCCATATTTCTCGGCACTATCTCGTCGTTTGAAATTATCCAAAAGTGGAAGATTGGAAAGCTTCCCTGCCCCGATCCTCAAGCATGGCTCGATGAAGCCTTTCAGGGATTTGAGATTCTCCCGATCAGCGAATCAATCGCCCGCGTCGGCGGCATGTGTTCACGGGGTGGAACTTTGGCATTCAGATCCTGTGTTGAAAGGCTTGCGGGGCTTTCCCCAACGCTATTTTAAAGCGCTGGTATAGCCAGAGCTTCCATTGCGGAAACCAAGGTTGCTTCGCGCGAGAGTTTCACGTTCTTGCGAGAATATCCGTCAGGCACGAATTCCGAAATGGAAACAGAGAGGCCCGGACAGGCTCGACTGAGCCGGGCCTTGCACCCGTTGCTGACCGCTTTACTTCCGCAACCGATAAAACTCCGCGTTCGCGGTAAGCGGAACGGTATAGCTGCCGCCCGCCAAATTGCCTTGTCCGACAACTCCGACCGGCGTCCACGACGTCTGCGGGCCGAGCGCTGAGGTCTTTTCCAGCGTGAATCCATTGGCGGAGCTGGAGAAGGTAATGACTGCGGAATTACCCGATTTCGTGATGCTAAGGCTGGGCGCGGACCCTTGCGTCTGAGTCACGGGCGCGAGCGGATTCTTAAAATCCACCCAGGCAAAATAGAACCCGGTGTCCGTCAGCGGGAATGTGCCGCCGCTCGCGGCGTGGCGCGATTCGACGACGAAAGTTCCATTCGTGCCACCAGCGTTCACGGCGGGCGTGAATTGATACGAAAGGAAATTGTTATCCGTGAGGTTGGTGCTGCCGGGCAGGAAGGCCGCTTCCTGCAAAAGCAGCACGCCGTTCGTCCCGCTCTGACCGGGAATCGTCAGGCTGTAAGTCCCCGCGGCAGTCCGCGTGATGCTGAAGTTGCCCGTGGATTTTATCGGCGTGCCGTTTGAGCTGATGTAACCGCCGATCAGATTGCTCGAGTTATAAGGGATGTAAACAAACTGGAACTGCGAGTCCGCCGCATCCAGCGCCGTGGGATCGCTCTCGGAAGCGCGGCGGGGATTCATAATCCAGCCCGAGCCATCCGTTTTTGGCGCGAGCGAAATAATCTTCACATCACTGCCTCCCTGGGTTGAAGTCGCGAAAATCATTCCGTCATTGGCCGAGTTAACTCCCGGCAGCGACAGGACCGCGCTACCTCCCGGCGAACCGTTGGTTCCGGTCCAGGTCACGATATTCGTCGTCAAGCCGGGTGAGTGAGCGTTGGTCGAGGCAAAGGTCGTGTTGCCTGAGGCGTCTGGATTGTTCACGGCCGCTCCGATCCAACCCTGGTTGTATGGAAACCACGTTGTCGCGAAATCGAAGTTCCCTTCCGGGCTGGGCGTGCTGCTTTGATCTCCCGCCTTGCCCGTCTGAACGTCTGTGCCGCCTTTGGTGAAGGCGCCCGTGACCATGTCATAACCGTAACCGGAAGAACCGCCGACCGACGCCGCAATCACAGGGTAAAACGGACCTTGCGTGTCGTTCCAATCAATCGGGCCGTTCGTGCGCACCGTGGGGATGATGATCCCCGCCTCGGCGTTTGGAATCCAGGCTTGCTCAGAAGGAATGGCTGCGGTGCCTTCACCAGGGAAGTCCTGCAGTATATCAAAATTATCCTGGGCCGCGGTCGGGTCGGCAGGGCTGAGGCGGACCGCGAAATCTCCGCGATTATAACGGCTAACGGACCACGGAATCGGCCCTTGACCTTCCTGATTAATGCTCACGTTGCCCGTAAAGTCGCCTTCGCTCGAGGCCACCCAATTGGCTGCGCCGGCCGTATTGCCGGGGAATGGGCCAGGGAGCACTCCGCCATCAGGCGCGACCGGTTCGGGCCCGTACGGCTGAACAAGATAACGTCCGTAGCCATAAATCGTGCCCGACCAGAGCACTTCCACTTCGCCGGTGGAGAGCTTGTTCAACGAGACGAAGCCAATCGTTCCTTGAAACAGAGACGCCTGGTCAGTCGAGAGCAATTCCGCGTCTTCCGTGATGTCGATTTTGCGCGCGGAAAGAAAGCGCCCATTTTCGCCCACCAAAGCGAGCCAGGCGGGGCGCGGATTTCCGACGACCGCGCGGCTATTCCAGGTTGGCGTCGAATAGACCGCGATGTAATTCAAATCCTGGTTCGCATCGAGCCCGCCGATAAAATCGTTCCGGAACTTCACGTTGTAAGTGAACGGGTCGGCGGGAGGATTAAAGCTTGAATCACGGGTGAAGTCATCCGTGAACGGTGGCGTGGTTGTGTAACGCGAATAGGAGGAATCGGCGCCATTTGAATTGCCTGGGTAGATCCCGGCGTAATCCCAAAGATCCGAAGGCGTGTTGGGATCATGACTGAGAATCGGCGTGCTGGTCGCGCCACCGACCCCAAGCCGGCTGCCCGCGACGAAGTTCGTTCCGTCCGTCGTCGTCAGCAGAAAATTACCGCGATTGCCTGCGCTCGCCCCGGCCAAAATGATGGTATTCGTGCCCGTCCCTGTTACGGCGAGCCGAGCCCAGCGCCAACCGGCCCAGAGCGTCGGATCAATCCCGCGATTGCTGACTTCATTGGAGGAGAGTGTGAAAACGGCGTACGGAGTCGGGCTGATGCCGCCGCTGCCGTTCTGCGAATAGCGAATGATCTTGTTTTTGTAGCCAGTATAGATCGATCCATCCGCCGCGACGGTGTAGGTCCACCAATATTGGTCTGGCGTACCGCCCGCGGCGATGAAATCCGCATCGAGCGGAACCGGTGTCAACCCTATCGTTAAGGCGATGCCCATCGGCGCGCCGTTGGTCGGATTGATCCAGATCAATGAGCGATCCGGATATTGCGCGGCCAAAGTTTGGCCGGGCCCAGCCTCGGCTTCATTAATTCCGTTTTCGCGAATCCCCAGCAGGAGCCGCTTTGTATCGTAGCGCATCAAGGCGCCGAGCGAGTCCATGGTGCTCATTCCGTCGCCATTATCGCTGTCCGTAGTATAGGTCACGGTATTGGTCAGGACCGGGATGGGAACTCCCGGTTTGTTAATGAGATATTCCCAAGCGGGCGCCAGTTGCTGCGCGTGCGTTTGGCAGGCCAGCGTGGCCAGGCCGGCCACCATCGCCGCAGTCAATGTTCTTCGAGCTTTCAAGCGTATCAATTTCATATTCCATTTCTCCAGCCTCAAAAGAATACGCCTCCTCCGAAATAGGCATCGCACCTCCTCCAAGGCGAGATTGAGAATACGCTGCCCAACTATCCGCGCAACCACTTTGATGGCGGATTCCACCTCAATGAATTGTTTCCCGGCGACGTGAAGAAGAAATGAATGAGTTTGATCCGCTTCGTGCGGTTACTCGGGCGCGCCGTTCGCTTTAAAACTCGCCCAGGTTGACCAACTCCAGAGGGTAAGTGTGGTGGCAACACGACGTTGGGCGGCATCCAAAAAATCCCACCGGCAGAATGCGCAGGCCACGAAGAAAAATGCTATGGCCGGCCACCTCTCGACAAAGGGACCGAAGAAATCATGCAAGAAAGGCAAATTTTCATGGCGATCTTCAAGGTGAGGAGCGAAAATGAGAGCCTCCGATGACCGGACCAGTGATCGAAATTCGAGAGAGCACCGGGCGGTATGCTAAAAGCATTCCGCCAAACAAGCCGGCGCAGGGACGCCATGGCGTCCAGGAGATTTTTATTAAAATCGCGCGCGGCGAGAAGGAAGAAATCTAATGCGGGCGTTTACAACGTTAGTCCGAAGAGAGCTGGGCAGCCATTTTCTGTCGCCCACCGGGTATGTGATCATCACGACGGTCTTAATCCTGTTGGGATTCAGCTTCCTGGACCTGCTCAGTAAATTGAATGGAACACCGATCGAAAGTCCCATCACCGAGATTTTTTATGTGACCTTCTACTTTTGGATCATCCTTCTTTTGACGACCCCCGTGATCACGATGCGGACCTTT
>DASYTB010000605.1:0-4657 GCA_036002705.1 Verrucomicrobiia bacterium | reverse complement strand
AGCAGTCCTTTGCCTCTGTCTTTCAATGCTGATCCATATGGACAAACGCTGGAATCTGGGATTTCACGAGGAGACAGTCGGATGCTTCATGGATTTGTGCTGGGAACGAGACGATATCCTCGTCGGTCTTCGCAAGATGCGCTTTGATCATCGGGATTGCCGGGACAAGATAAAGGATCGGGAACAACTCGCCGCTCTCGACGCCTTGCTCGAATTGTAATCTCCGCTTTATATCTCGATCTTGTTGGCACGAAAAGCCACGCTCGTCCGGCGCCGGGGGTTTTCGGTGCCTGGAAATCTATTGTCAATTCAGCAACTTAATGAAAAAAAGAATCCTGGTTCTCGGCGCCGGCTTTGGCGGGCTCGAACTCAGCACCATGCTCTCGGAAGCATTTGGAGACGGCATGGAAGTGACGCTCATCGATAAGAACGACTCCTTCTATTTTGGCTTCTCGAAGCTCGACGTGATGTTCGGGCTGGCGACGCCGGATTCGGTCCGGCTGCCCTATAAGAAATTCGTGAAACCCGGCGTGCGGCTTCTCCAGGAAACGATCTCGTCGATCGACCCCGTCGCCAAGCGCGTCACCACGGACCGTGGCGTCCATGAAGCGGATTTCCTGGTCGTCGCTCTCGGAGCCGATTTCGATTTTGCCGCTACGCTCGGCCTGGCGGGCGCCACCGAGTTCTACACTCTTGAGGGTGCCACTCGGCTGGGCAAAATCCTCCCCACCTTCACCGAGGGCCGCGTTCTCATTGCCGTTGGGGGCGCGCCGTTCAAATGCCCCCCGGCACCCAGTGAAGCGGCGTTGATGATGCATGATTACCTCACGAAGCGCGGAATCCGCGACGCTTGCAAGATAACACTTGTCCTCCCGCTCGAAGTTCCTGTGCCGCCGTCGCCCGAAACCTCGCGGGCGCTGCTTTGCGCATTCGCGGAGCGGAACATCGCTTTCGTCGCCGACCGTGAGATGAGATCTGTTGATACGAAACACCGCGTAGTGACTCTCGACGACGGCCGCGAGCTTCCATACGATCTTTTCCTTGGCGTCCCGGCCATCCGTGCCCCGAAAATTCTCGAGAAGAGCGGTATGACGGAGAACGGCTATGTGCCCGTGAAGCCCAAGACGCTCGAGACGCGTTTTCCCGACGTTTACGCCATCGGCGATTGCGCCCGACAAGGCACGCCCAAGGCCGGAGTCTTCGCCGAGGGTGCCGGGCGCGCGGTCGCAAAGGCACTGATTGCACGCCTCCGAAACGAAAACGTTCCAGTGACTCACGCGGGAATTGGATCATGCTACATAGAGTTCGGCGGCGGTCGGATCGGTCGTGTCGATGTGGACTTTTTCTCCAATCCCGATCACCCGGTTGGTACCTATCACGAGCCGTCGGTCGCCCTGCGGGCGGACAAGGAACATTTCGGTGCGAGCCGTCGCGCCCGCTGGTTTGGGCTATAACTCCCCATGGCAGGTGGCTTGTTTCACACAAATGCCACCCGGCTTCGCAGAGAAGAATAGCGGAGATTCCCCCGTCGTCGCCCGCGAACCTGAGAGCTACATTCCCATGATCTGGTAGCCACAATCGACGTAGAGCACCTGGCCGGTGATTGCGGCCGCGCCGTCGCTGGCTAGAAAGGTTCCGGTCGCCCCAAGCTCGTCCGGCAGCACATTGCGCTTCAGCGGCGAATGCGCCTCATAGTGCTTGAGCATGTCGGTGAAACCCGCGATCCCGCGCGCCGCCAATGTGTTTACCGGACCCGCGCTGATGCAGTTCACTCGAATTTTTTTCGGCCCTAAATCGTAAGCCAGGTAACGAGTTGAAGCTTCCAGTGCCGCCTTGGCCACGCCCATCACGTTGTAATGCGGAACGACCTTTTCCGAACCATAATACGTCATCGCGACAATGCTCCCGCCCTCGGTCATCAACGGAGCCGCCGAGCGGCTCAGCGCCACGAGCGAATACGCGCTGACATCATGGGCGACACGAAACGCCTCCCGGCTCGTATTAATGAATTCCCCTTCGAGCGCGTCCTTGGGCGCAAAAGCCACCGAATGGAGCAGGAGGTTGAGCTTGCCGAATTTTCCGCCCACCTCGCGGAAAACGCTGTCGATCTCCTCATCCTGCGTCACATCGCAGGGCAAAATGAGCGTGTCCGGCCCGAATGTGCCCGCGAGTTCCTCCACGTTTTCTTTGAGACGTTCTCCCTGGTAAGTAAACGCCAGTTTTGCGCCCGCGCGGTGCCACGCTTGCGCAATCGCCCAGGCAATCGAGCGCTTGTTGGCCACGCCGAAAACAACTCCAAATTTGTTATCCAACAGTCCCATCACGCCGCTAGCACTAAGTGAAAACCCCCAATCTGGCAAGAAGCTCCCAAAATCAAACCGGTGGGCATGGGAGGACTGACTCACGCGATCATTGAACGAAGTGGTCGATTGGACCTCGCTTTAAAAACCAGAAGCAGGTCGGGCAACTATGGGGCTCACAGGCGAGTCAGAGGCAACGGCCAGCAACTGGCCGATCTGAGCACCACCAAAGCAGGCAACAAAGGTTTGCGCTCGCTCATCAAACTGGCCTGGCCTTCTGGCCTATCAATCCAGCCCTTGGCCCGGCGGGGTTAGATGTGCAGAATTATTCTTTCTCTCCAGGCTTTGAGCCGCCGCTGGACGGGGTTTGGTGGACGGGCGGCAAATTTTCAGGATTTGGGCGGCTGACGTTCCGCAAACGCTCTCGGAGCATGTCGGCGCGCAGGAAGTCGCGCTCTTCAGCGGAAAGTTTTTCAGAGTACTGACGCTGTAAATGGGCGGGCTGGGTGGTGATGAAGAGTTCATCGACCAACGCCATTTTCGCGCCGGGAAACAACCCCAAGTCAACCCCAAGCCTCATTAGCGAAAGTTGATTCATTGTTTCCTTGGAAGAAATCATGTGGGCGTTCGCCAGAGTGCCATAGGCGCGGCCAATATGGTTGAGCAGAATCTTTGGCTTTTTCTCCAAGAGAGACGCGCGGGCGTTTTCCTCGTGCTCGATCAACTGGGCAAGGACCTTGTTCAAGCGGTCGACGATGTCGGTCTCAATTTCGCCCAAGGTCATTTGGTTCGAGACCTGGAAAATGTTCCCGAGAGCCTCGGTGCCTTCGCCGTAAAGGCCGCGAACGGCCAGACCAAGCTTATTAACGGCCTGGACGATCTGGTTGATCTGCTCACTTAGAACGAGAGCCGGCAGGTGCAACATCGCGCTGACCCGGATGCCCGTTCCGAGATTGGTCGGGCAAGCGGTGAGATAACCCAAGTCCGGGCTGAAGGCATATTCGAGCTTCCGCTCCAAGGCGCTGTCGAATTGGTCAATGGCATGCCACGCTTCCTTCAATTGAAGACCCGGCTTGAGCGACTGCATACGCAAATGATCTTCCTCATTGATCATAACGCAGACACCTTCGTCTTTACTGATGACCAGACCGCTTCCGGCGTTCTTCGCGGCGTGTTCGCGGCTGATCAGGTGGCGCTCAACGAGGATTTGTTTATCGAGAGCGGTGAGATTATCCATCGTCTCGGAAAATCCGCCTTGCATCTGGGGCAAACCCTCGACGGCCGGCCGAATGGTTTTCAAGGCTTCGACGCGATCCGGCTTTTTGGCGTAACCGGGAAAAGGCCAGTTCTTAACATTTCGCGCGAGCCTAACGCGGCTCGATAGGACAATCCGACTGTGTGGTCCTTCCCGCTTGCTCGCTTCAGCTGGACTGCTGAGATGATCTAAAACACTCATGGGACGCTCAATTCTGTCATCTGCGTGCGCAAGGCCTTAACCTCGTCGCGCAGGGTGGCCGCCGCTTCAAAATCCTCACTGGCAATAGCCTTTTCCAGTTTTTTCTGCAAGCCCTTCAACTTTTCCGAAAGGTCCTGCGCCTGCCGCAAAGCTTGCGGCACTTTGCCAACGTGCCGGGTCCCTTTGTGCATCGTCTTGAGGAGACCCTCGAGCGCATCAGAAAAGACCTTGTAACACTCCGAGCAACCGAGGCGACCGGCCTTTTTGAAGTCGGCCTGGGTAAAACCGCAATGCGGACATTTGATCTCGCTCCCGCCGGCGGATTGCTCGATTTCCTGAGCCGCGCCCAAGCCAAGCAAAAGATCAGCGAGAGAAAAACCGGTGGGATCATCCACCCCTTTCTCCTTCGAGCAGGCCTCGCAAAGGTCCACTTTTTTGGTCTTTCCCTCGACCATTTGGGTCAGGTGGACCGTGGCCACGTTTTTTTTGCAAATGTCGCAGAGCATATTGAACTGTACCTGAATATATCCGCTTCGGGAAATTCGAAGTCAATAAAATGACTTTAGCGCGGAAATAATCCTATCACAGGGGCGTGAAAGCAAAAGGGCACCGAGAAGATTTTTTTCAGATTCGGCGGAGGAGAGTTTCTCAAAGAAAACCAGATGCATCTTTCGATTATATCGGATTTCAGCGATTAAACTCAAATCGCCAGAAAGGACGACCGGACCACACGCTACGTGGCGGGAAGTGCCTTTTGGCTCTTAGAGCTTGTCTGAAAAATGCGAGCGGTTAAAGAAACCTGAAAAAAACGGAAGAATTGCTTTGACTGTGGGCTTCGGCCCGAGCGTTCACCATTAAAAGCGCAGCTCCGTTGAAGCGATGAAAATCGCTTTTTACGACT
>DASYTB010000604.1:0-8178 GCA_036002705.1 Verrucomicrobiia bacterium | reverse complement strand
GGTTCGGCGGCAGCCGCGAAGGCGCGCGCGACGTGGTCATTTGGCTTTCGCGCAACGAAGGCAAGGGCTGGAGCAAACCCGAGGAAGTGGCCAACGGTGTTCACGATGAAGATCGAATCCAGTATGCGTGTTGGAACCCGGTGCTCTTCCGGCCAGACGGCGGGCCTCTGTTGCTTTTCTATAAGGAAGGGCCAGACCCGTCCGAATGGTGGGGCATGGTCAAGTCTTCCGATGACAACGGAAAGACCTGGTCGCGCGCCAGGCGGCTTCCCTCCGGGATTTACGGACCCATTCGCAATAAGCCGGTCGAGTTTGACGATAAAACCATTCTTTGCGGCTCCAGCACCGAGGACCAGGGCTGGCGCATTCACCTCGAGCGAACCAAACGTCCCCTCTCAGATCAGGCCTGGGCACGCACCGCGGCGCTGAATCGTTCGGTCGATTTCGCCGCCATTCAACCGACGATCATTCCCTGGGCGGAGGACAACATCCAGATTCTCTGCCGCACAAAAAACGAGGCCATCACCGAGTGCTGGTCCGGCGACAAAGGCCAAACGTGGACGCGAATGAAAGCCACGGAATTGCCGAATCCCAATTCCGCGATTGACGCGGTGCTCCTGAAAGACAAGAGAGCCTTGCTCGTTTACAATCACACGACGGAGGGGCGAGGCGTCTTGAATGTCGCGCTCAGTCCAAATGGCCGCGACTGGCAGGCCGCTCTGGTCCTTGAGAATACGCCGGGATCGGAATTCTCCTATCCTGCAATTATTCAGACCGCGGATCGGTTGGTGCACATCACCTACACGTGGAACCGCGAGCGGATTCGCCACGTGGTCATCGATCCCTCGAAACTTTCCCCGCATCCGATGGTGAACGGCGAATGGCCGTGGTAGAGTAGCGCCGGAGGGGGACACAGGGAATGAAGTGGCGCAACCCGGTTTATCCGTACTATTTTGCCGATCCGTTCGTCTGGAAGCATTGCGGCCGCTATTATGCTGTCGGCACCGGACCGATTTCCGAATCGAATGCGGCCGGGGAGACGGACTTCACTACTTATGAAATCAATGGCCGCGAAATGGCCATGCCGCTTCTGATTTCAGACGATCTGGTGAAATGGAGATTGCACGGTGGTGCCCTGCTTGTTCCGCCGTTTGCCCGCGGGGCCGTTTTTTGGGCCCCTGAGGTCGCCTATAACCACGGGTACTTTTATCTCTACTATTCGGTCGCGACGCAGGGATTAAGCCATTCGCTGCGGGTCGCGGTCTCCGACAAACCCGAGGGTCCTTACGAAGATATCGGTCCCCTTCTGCCCGAATCCGATGATTGCCCTTTCGCCATCGATGCTCATGCCTTTCGAGACGATGACGGCCAATGGTATCTCTTTTACGCCCGCGACTTTCTCGATTTTTCCGGCCAGGTGCGTGCCGGCACCGCCCTGGTCGTGGACCGTCTGATCGCCATGAAACATCTCGCGGGCGAACAGAAAACCGTTTTGCGCGCGCGCTCGGAATGGCAGCGTTTCCAGGCGAATCGGCCGATGTACGGAAAAGTCTTCGACTGGCATACGCTCGAAGGCCCCTGCGTCCGAAAGCACGACGGAATCTACTACTGCTTTTATAGCGGCGGCTGTTACCAGGGCGAGGGGTACGGTGTCGATTACGGGATCGCCCGCCAGGTGACTGGTCCCTATTCCGACGAGGGGAATGAATCCGGCGCGCGCGTTTTGCAAAGCGTCCCCGGCCAGGTCATCGGTCCGGGCCATCACTCCATCGTCCTCGGCCCGGACGACCAAACCGAGTTCATCGTATATCACGCCTGGGACCCGTCAATGTCCGGACGACGGATGCATATCGACCTGCTCGAATGGACGGAAGCCGGCCCAAGATGCGCCAGTCCGACCTCGACCGAGCAGAGACTCGAGCTCGCGCCTTCGAGCAATAACCGATAGATAGAGACCATGATTCTTCGCCTTGTCGAAGAATCAGAATCGAGCCTGTCCGCAACTCGCTCGCTACTTCCGGGTCCGCGCCGAGGTGTATCCTCGTTCAAAAATCGGACCGGTTTGCCATCCGCATCCAGCAGCTCCAAGAAGAATTCTCCTATCGCTTCGAAATGCGATTCTTCTGGATATGCGCGAGAACGTGGAGCAGGCAGGGGAGAACCTCGTCCTGGCTATTTCCGTGCTCACTTTGGCTGCCCCAGCCAAAGAAACAAAATCGGCAGGAGGAAGCCCATGCCGAGAGAAAGCCACACCGGCCAAAGCCGCCGCGAACTGCGAAACGCGAGGTAAAGTCCGAGCGCGATCGTGACGAGCAGGCAGATCGACATGACGACGACGAGGGTCTTGTAGAGAGTCGTCGAATATTCGCCCACCGCATTCTGCTTCGGATAAATCTGGTCCACGTGCACGGAGGTGAGTTTCGCCGCGAAGGTATCCTGCTCTCCGAGCGCTTTGTTCCGCTGGGTGGTGAGCGTTTGGTACCAGCCGGTGCCGACATAAAAAATGAGCAGCGGCGCAAAAAAGACGCTGAGGTAAAGATGAAGCTTGCGAACGGATTTCACGGGATCACTTCTTCTTGTCCGGAACCGGCAGAAGAATTTCTTTCCCCACGAGCAGCTTGTTCGGACTCAGGTTGGGATTGGCCTGTTTCACCTGTTCGGCCGTAATCGTGGGTCGCCCCTCTTCCTTTAACTGTTTGTTGTAGTCCTTCAGAACGGTCTCCAACATGTCTCCCTTCTTCACTTTGTACGAGTAGAAAGTGCCTTCGAGCGGTTTCGGATCTGCCTCACTGCTCTTATTGCTCTCTTTCTCCTCTTTTTCCTTGCTGTGTTTGCGGCTATTACGCTCGGACTTTTCGACGGGTTGCGAAAGGGTTTTGGTCAATTTCTCGAATTCTTCGAGGATTAGCTTCCGATCCGACTCGCGCCTCTGATCCACTTCCTTGATCTTCTCCACGATCCTGGCGAGATCATCCCTTGTCGCGAAATCCGCCATTTTCGTCATCGAGCGTTCATTGCTCTGGCGCAGAGCATCCGCGAGCGACTCGTTCCTCGACTGAAGCTGCACCACCTTTTTTTGCAGCGCTGAATTGGCGTCGCGCAGGTCGGCGACTTCAGCCACTAGCCGCTTAAACTCTTCGACATCGACTTGCAACCCCTGGGCCGAAGTCGCGCGGATAGCCGTGACGCCGAGGAAGACGCTCACGATGGCAGGACGGAGAACTGCGAAATTCATCAGCGCCAACATAAAAATGAGTAGGCTCGCTCGCAAGGAAGAATGAACCATGTGACCGCTCGGCCCTGGCGGGGTGGCGTGCAGCGAGGGGTTTTACGCCAGGCTTACGCCGCAATACGCGCGATTTTCCGGATTTCAGTGGATTCCACCAGTCCGAGTTCCCATTTTTTTTGGAGATTGAGCCAAAAACCCGGCGAGGCGCCCAACGCCCTGGAAAGCATCATCGCCATCTCCGCGCTAATGCCGCGTTTCCCTCGGCAAATCTCATTGATTCTTTTTGGGAGGAGATGCAGATGCCTGGCAAGCTGCGCTTGCGAAAGCCCGCGCTCCTCCAATTCATCTTTAAGAACGCAGCCGGGATGGATCGTGGTAGTGTGCATCGTTTTTCCTAGTGATAAGCAGTAATCACAACGTTGAATGCCGATCCTGACGTCGCCTCCCAGTCAAAGCAGATTCGATATTGGTCGTTAATTCGAATCGAATATTGGCCCTTTCTGCCGCCTTTACGAGCCTCGAAACGATTACCCGGTAGAGAAGCCAAATCGGTGAGAGTTTCCGCGGCATGCAGGCGCGCCAGCTTAACACGCGCTTTCTCATGAAGTATGACGGGGAGCACTCTTCGCGCTGCTTTGTGCTTCTCGCATAATTTATATCTTCGGTTCCTCCATCCCCAAAGGAGCGAATCGCCATCACTCAAAATTACGGGAGAGCACTACACTACGTCAAACGTGCTTTCGATGTTCACTCGGCGGACTGCGCGGTGGGATCAGAGCTTGGAATGGCTTGACCGCCTCTGATCCAAATTGCTTCCCGGTCTGCTCCAAGGCACACTCCGCCTCATGCACCTGCGCCTTGCGATCTGTTGCCTTTCACTCCTTCTGCTGCCCGCGCTTTTTGGCCAAACCAACTCCCACATTCACTTTCTCGTCCCCGGTTTCACCGCGCGCGAACTTCCCATCAAAATTTCCAACATCAATAACCTCCGCTTCACTCCACGGGGCGAATTGTCCGCGCTCGGCTACGATGGCCGCGTCCATATCCTGCGCGACACGGACGGCGATGGCATCGAGGATCAGGACACCTTGTTCTGGGATAAATCCACCTTGAGCGTGCCGGTGGGAATGGTCTGGTCCGCCGATGGACTCTACGTTTCCTCGCATGGCAAGGTTTCGTTGCTCCGGGATACCGATCACGACGGCAAGGCCGACATCGAAGAGATCATCGCCAGCGGCTGGCCTCCCACCGATGTCGCGTCCGGCGGCGTCGATGCCACTGCCGTCACGTTCGATAGAGCCGGGAATCTTTATTTTGGCCTCCTCACCGCGGACTATTCCAATCCTTATCGCGTTAGCGATGGCATTTCCCATTACGATTTGAAAGGCCCGCGCGGCACCATCCAAAAATGGTCGGCCGCGACGAAGCAGCTTGAGACCATCGCCACAGGCATTCGCGTTCCCTACACACTGGCCTTTAATCGCCTGGGCGATTTGTTCGTCACGGACCAGGAAGGGGAAACGTGGTGCCCCAACGGCAATCCCCTCGACGAGCTGAACCAGATCATCCCGGGACGAAACTACGGTTTCCCGCCGCGCCAGGAAAAGTATCTGCCGAATCTCATTAGCGAAGCGCCCGTCGTCGCCTTCGCACCGCAGCATCAATCCACCTGCGGGTTGATCTTCAACGAACTTCGCGACGGCCAGAAACCGTTCGGCCCAACCTGGTGGGAAGGGGATGCCTTCGTCGCGGGCGAATCCCGAGGGAAAATCTGGCGCGTGCGCCTCATGAAAACTCCCGCTGGCTATGTCGGCGAAGAGAGCCTTATCGCGCGTCTCGACATGCTTACCATGGATCTTGCCATTTCGCCCAAAGGCCAGCTCTACGTCACTTGCCACAGCGGTAGCCCGGATTGGGGAACAGGCCCTCAAGGCGAAGGCAAAATCTTTCAAATCTTCTATACGGACAAAGCCGCACCGCAACCCGTCGCCGCCTGGGCGTCCGGTCCCTTGGAGGTGCAAGTCGCGTTCGACAAACCCATCGATCCCCTTGCGGCCGAGCAGCCCGATCAAATCAAAATCGAATTCGGCGAATACGTTGCCGCCGCGGATCGCTTCGAGGTGCTCAAGCCTCCCTATAAAGTCGTCGGCGAGCAGGAAGCGACGCCGCGCGGCAAGTTGCGCGTCATTTCCGCCAAATTATCACCGGACGGGCGCATCCTGACTCTTGGCACCGATCCTCATCCGCAATCCGTCACGTATGCCTTAACTCTGCCCGGCATCAAATCTCCCGGCGCGCCCGACAGCTTCACGGTCGATCTCACCTATCACCTCCATGGCGTCGAGGCGAGCTGGTCCCGCCAGCCTGGCCAGACCCTCTGGAACGGCTGGCTGCCTCACCTCGACTCCCGCGTCTGTCGCGACTTACTTCGCGAATCGACGGCCCACGCGGCTCTTTTTCAATCGCTGCGCCACGAAGGCTTCTTCTCCCTTAAAACTCTTTTGACGCTGCCGAAAGGCGCCAACCGTCTTCGCCTCGAAGGGAATGGATTAGCCCGGGCGAGCCTCGGAACAAAAAAATTGGAAATCCAATCCGCCGGCAAACCAAATGCCCGCGTGGAGACAACCATCGATTCCGATACTCCCAAGCTTCTCACTCTCTCTCTGCGAACATCCGCTTCGTCCTTTCCGGATTTGACCATCAGCTTCTCCAACGGCAGCGACCCGAATTTTCACCCCCTTTCCTTTTCCGTGCTGCGGCCGCCCTGGGCGCCAGTTCATCAGGACTTGCCGCGCTCGGAGGTGCCTCCGGTCGAAACACTGGGCGGCGATTATGAACGCGGTCGGGCTCTTTTCTTTGGCGAAGGGTTAAAATGCAGTACCTGCCACAAATTACGCGGCGAAGGCGCGAGCATCGGTCCCGATCTGAGCAACCTCGCTCACCGCGACGCTGCCTCCGTCCTCCGCGATATCACGGAACCCAATCTTCGCATTCATCCCGATTACGTCGCCTACAACGTCCAACTGCAAGGGGGCGACGGCATCACCGGTTTTCTCCGTGCCCAAAGTGAAGATACCCTTCGCATCATCGGCGTGGACGGAAAAGAGAACATCCTCGAGAAAAAAAATGTGCTCTCGATGCAGCCCAGCTCCGTTTCACTAATGCCCGCGGGCCTGCTCGCCGCCGCCAAAGATTCGGACGTGCGCGATCTCCTCACCTTCCTCTTGAATGGTGCTCCCACTCGCTCTCCCGAAGATCTGAAAGTGCTGCGGGGGCATCCCACGCCCTCCGAACCAACCCGCGCGCTGAATCTGGTCCTCGTCGCCAGCAAGCAAGACCACGGCCCGAAACAACACGATTATCCGGATTGGCAAAAAAAATGGCTTCAGCTTTTCAGCGCCATGCCGAAGACCACAGTTTCTTCCGCCTGGGAGTGGCCCACCCCAGAGCAGTTCGAGCACGCCGACGCCGTCGTCCTTTACTTCTGGAATCACGACTGGAGCACCGGGCGCCTTCATCAGCTTGATGCGTTTCTCGAACGCGGCGGCGGATTGGTCGTCCTTCACTCCGGAACCATCGCGGATAAAGAACCCGAGCGCCTAGCCGAACGGATTGGCCTCGCCGCCCAGCCGGTCACTTCTCAATACCGTCACATGCCCCTGACCCTGAACTTCGCCAAAACTCCGATCACCCTCGGCCTCGAAAAAATCAATCTGCTCGACGAACCGTATTGGCCCTTAATCGGTGATACCAACCGCGTGCAAATCCTCGCGACTGCCGAAGTCGATGCCGCGCCTAGACCTCTCATCTGGACTTATCAACAAGGCAAAGGCCGCGTCTTCGCCTCCATTCCAAGCCATTATACCTGGACCTGGGAGGATCCGCTCTTCCGCACCGTGCTATTGCGCGGCCTCGCCTGGGCCGTCAGCGAGCCTCCCGACCGCTTTTCCACAAACGAATAACGGTCGTCCAGGAAATAATAATCAGAGAGGAAATTACCCAATCCACTCCTAAGCAAAGGCGTAGGCAAGCCGTTCCGGGCGGGACTCGGTTACGCGCGCGCGCCTTCCTGATTCAGCGCTTGTCAGCGGCTTCCTTTGCCTTCTGGACTTCGAACAGGTCGCGCTCGTGAATAAAGAAATCCTTCATCACCTGGATACTGGGCGGTTCTGGCAAAAGGTGAATGTACCCTTCGTCATTTTTTCGAGGCATCCCGCTGCATAGTCGGGTTAGTCGGGTCTCGAACTGCGATTCAACTCCAGCTTCTCGAAAAGCCTCTTGATAATCCGCAAGGCTGAATCCTTTTTCCTTCATTAAAACGAAGAGATCCAGGTCCTCACTAATCCGATGATGAATCCGGAGCGACAACGCGGAACCACGAATGAGAACAAAACCGTCAGGGCCGGTGTTCTCGGAGAAAATTCCAAACCTTTTCAGTTTCCGGAGGCAGCGAGAGAAAATCCTTTCTCAATGTTCCGAAGCATCCGTTCGACCGGTTCGCGAGCACGCGGGACTTCCGAGTTTTGTTCCGAATTGAGGACGCGCCTTTCAGCATGCACTCATTCCAAGCTGAATTCACGGGCGATATCCAGCAGGCGCGAAAAGCGCGGATGGACCAGCGCCGCGCGGATAAAGACAGCGTCGTCCGCTTCTGGATTGAACCAAACCAATCCAGGATGCCGCTTCCAAAACTCCCGCCGGGCGCCGCTCATAAGCGAACCTACCGTGCTTCGCGGAGGACGGACAATCTGGCAATAACTTCGGCCGCGATTCCGCGGCGTTGTAACCGAGCGCGACGGCCGCGTTCACTTAGAGCTTGTCTGAAAAATGCGAGCGGTTAAAGAAACCTGAAAAAAACGGAAGAATTGCTTTGACTGTGGGCTTCGGCCCGAGCGTTCACCATTAAAAGCGCAGCTCCGTTGAAGCGATGAAAATCGCTTTTTACGACT
>DASYTB010000603.1:0-8580 GCA_036002705.1 Verrucomicrobiia bacterium | reverse complement strand
GAGAGAATTCACCACGGACAAACTCTCGGCGGTCATATTCAGCGAAACAATTTAGCCCGCGAGGAACCAAGGAATGTTGAGATTTCCTTTGCGGGGCTGAACTTCCTGGACCATTCTTTTTAGCATGGGGATGAGACGCGAGGCCCGCGAGCGCGCGGTACAGTTTTTGTTTCAGCATGATTTGAACAAGCCCGAGAAGCTGGAGGACGCTTTGAATCAGTTTTGGGATTCACAGCGCACGGCGGCAATTGCTGCGGACAAAGGAAAAGCGCGTTGGGGAGAAACCCTTGAATTGCCCCCGCCCACTTCGGAAGAGGCGGCCATTCGCCTTTTCGCCGATCCCCTTATCCGCGGCACTGTTGAGCACCTTGAGGAGGTTGACGCCAGGATCCGGCACCATGCCAAAAACTGGGATTTGAATCGAATGGCGGTGGTGGACCGCAATGTGTTGCGACTCGCAATTTATGAGATGCTCCACCGCGACGATATTCCGCCGATTGTCAGCATTAACGAAGCGGTGGATATTGCAAAAAGGTTCTCGACGGACGAGAGTGGACGTTTCGTGAATGGCATCTTGGATAAGGTGAAGGGCGAACTCTTGCGACCGGCGCGGATTGTGAAAAGCTAGTGTTTACTGATTTACATTTACACACCACTTTTTCGGACGGTACCTACTCGCCCGAAGAATTGGTCGTCGAAGCCAGGCGCTTCGGGTTGGTGGCGGTGGCGTTGACCGATCACGATACTGTGGAGGGGTGCCCACGCATGAAAGCCGCCTGCGACGCCGTGCAGATCGAATTCATTCCTGCGACGGAAATTACGGCGGAAATTAATGGGATCGAGCTGCATATGCTCGGCTATTTCCTGGACGTCGAGAATATCGCGCTTCTCCGCCAGATGAAGAATTTCCAAGAAGGCCGTCAGGACCGCATTCGGGAAATCGTGGCCAGGCTCCGCAAAATGCAAGTTCCGCTCGAAGAAGCGGACGTCTTTGGGCTGGCGAATTGCAAGTCGCCGGGACGGCCGCACGTGGCGCGCGCCTTGATCCAGCGAAAAGTTTGCGCGACGCTCGACGAAGCGTTTGAGAGGTTCCTGAAGAAAAACCGTCCGGGCTGGGTGCCCAAGGAAAAAATCTCAGCTTCGGATGCATTGGCTTTAATTCATGAAGCCGGCGGTCTGGCGGTGGTTGCGCATCCTGGCCTGGCGAGAACGGAAGAAGCGCTGCCCGCGCTGCTGGAATCAGGGATAGACGGGATTGAGTGTTTTCACACGAAGCACTCGCCCGCCGCGTCCGAGTACTACGTTTCGCTTGCGGAGGAGCATCATCTGCTCATCACGGGCGGATCCGATTGCCACGGAATGAACAAAGGCAAGCCGTTGATCGGCTCGATCAAGCTGCCCTACGAATATGTGCGCCAACTGAAATCGCGGCTGGCCTCTGATCATCCCGCGCGGCGGCCGGGCACACCGGTAAGTGCGGAAGTCTTTTCGGAGAATTAGCTTCCGATTATCGCATGGGGTTATTTGATAAATTCACGGCGGGGCTGAAAAAAACCCAGGACAAGCTGGTTCATGAAATCCGGCGGATTGTCACGCTTTCACCGAAACTGACCGAGCATACGCTGGAAGAGCTGGAGATGGCGCTGATCTCCGCGGATTTCGGCAGCGAAATGACGGGCCAGATTATCGACGCGGTTCGCAAGAGTTACGAATCTCAAGGCGGTGCCGGGCTGGACGTTTTCGCGGTGGCTCGGGGTGAGCTGGAGAAAGCCCTTTCGCAAGCGGATCATGCCCTCCGGCGCAATGACGCGGGTCTGACAGTCGTTTCGGTCGTGGGCGTCAATGGCACGGGAAAGACGACCACGTGCGCGAAGCTCGCGAACCTGCTGACGAACGAAGGGAGTAAGACGATGTTGGCCGCGTGCGATACCTTTCGTGCGGCGGCGATCGAACAGTTAAAGCTTTGGGGGCAACGTTTGAATATACCGGTGATCGCGAGCGCTTACGGCGCCGATCCCGCCTCCGTCGCGCATGACGCGGTGGCGGCCGCGACATCGCGCAAACTTGATTACCTGTTCGTGGATACCGCGGGACGCTTGCACACCAAGAGCAATCTGATGCAAGAATTGCAAAAGCTGCATCGTGTTCTGAACAAACAATTGCCCGGCGCGCCACAAGAGATTCTACTGGTGCTGGATGCGACGACGGGGATGAATGCGCTGAACCAGGCGCGGGAATTTCATAAGGCGGTCACGCTGACAGGGCTCGTCATTACGAAGCTCGACGGCACGAGCAAAGGCGGCATGGTCGCGGCGATCTCGCGTGAACTCGGCCTTCCGGTTAAATTTATCGGGCTGGGCGAACAAGCGGAAGACCTGCAGCCTTTCGATGCGGCCTCTTTCGCCGCGGCGTTATTTCCGGAACCGGAAGCAACCATGGCTTAATGATGCTCCTGAATGGGGCCAGGATGGACTGCAGCCGCGCGGGAGCGAGCGAGGACGAACGCTTCATGCTCGAAGCTCTGGCGTTGGCGCGTCGCGGCTACGGGAGAACCTCGCCCAACCCGATGGTCGGCGCGGTCATTGTCTCGAACGGCAAGATAATCGGCTCCGGTTGGCACCATCGCGCGGGAGAGCCGCACGCAGAAATCAATGCGATTCGGAGCATTCAAGGAAAAGAAAGCCTTCGAGGCGCATCCCTTTATGTGACGCTTGAACCCTGTTCTACGTTCGGCCGCACGCCGCCTTGCACCGGCGCCATTCGGTCCAGCGGCATTAGGCGGGTCGTGGTTGCGACGGTGGATCCAAATCCGAAACATGCGGGCGCAGGTTTGAAAATTCTTCGACGCGTGGGAATCGAGGTCGTCGCGGGAGTTTGCGCGCAGGAGGCACAGGCGTTGAACGAGGTTTTTAACCACTGGATCGTCCAGCGCACTCCCTGCGTGATTCTGAAATCCGCCATGAGCCTTGATGGGAAGATCGCGACCAACAACGGCGAATCGAAATGGATTACGAGCGAAGGATCCCGGAATTTCAGCATGCGGCTGAGATTCGGGGTGGATGCCATTCTGGTGGGCGTCAATACAATCATTCGCGATGATCCCGCGCTCACCTTACGACAAACAGGCGGACTGAGAATTCCCGAATGGAAAACGTTCCGGCGCATCGTCCTTGATCCGCAGGGCCGCCTGCCCCTCACTGCCAAAGTGGTCTCGGATGATAATGCGGCGAACACGACGGTGGTTGTTTCCGCAAAGACACCCCTGAAACGAATTCGCGAGATCGAAAAGCACGCCAGTGTGATTGTTGCTCCCTTGCGGCGAAAGTCACGAGTGCTTGAGCTTGCGGCATTGCTCCGCACGCTCGGCGCGAAAGAGATTACGTCGGTCCTTGTCGAAGGCGGCGGTGAAACCCACGCCAATTTTCTCGCGCAGGGCCTCGTCAATCGTGTTTACTTCATGATCGCGCCGCTGGTAATCTCAGGACGTCGCGCGGCTAAATCGGTCGCTGGGGACCAGCATCTCAACCCGCCCGGAGGCTTGCGATTGCAATCGGTGAATTGGAAAAAGCTCGGGCCGGATTTTCTTCTGACCGGTTTGGTGCAGTGGAGTGGCAGGATATGTTCAGTGGAATCGTCGAAGAGGCCGGTGAAGTCGTTCGCCTAACCGAACAACCGCATGCCATTCGCCTGGCCGTGCGCGCGAAGCTATGCGGCAGCGATGCTCGAATTGGAGATAGTATTGCGGTCAATGGCTGCTGTCTGACGCTCGTCCAGAGCGCGCCTGAAAGGTCCGCCGCAAATCTCGAATTCGATCTTCTTCGCGAAACTTGGGACCGCACTAATCTACATGTCATGCGACCTGGATCCATCGTTAATCTGGAACGCTCGCTGCCCGTCAACGGCCGGGTCCACGGCCATTTTGTGACGGGGCACATTGATGCCACGGGCACAGTCGAACTGTTCGAGCAGCGAGGCGCTGATTGGTTTTTGCGCGTGATTCCGCCGGTGGAACTGTTGCGGTATATCGCCTTCAAGGGCTCAATTGCGCTCGATGGGATCAGCCTAACCGTGGCTGAAGTCGATACAAACGGGTTTGCCGTGTGGATCATCCCGCATACCTACGGCGTGACCGCGCTTCGCCGGCGCAAACCGGGTGAATCCGTCAACCTTGAAGCGGATATTCTCGCCAAGTATGTCGGGAATTTGGTCAATAAGCAGGAGCCGGGTCGTTCAGCTCTTCTCTAACGCTTTAAACTCCTGCATCATTTTCGGAGGGACGATTCTATCGACGACGCGGCTGAGAAAGGTTAGCTGCTCGTCCGTCATCGAGAAGACGAACCCGAGACGCAACGTTCGCAAGGCCGTTTCGTAATCGTCATGAGCAATCGCAAAGCGCGTGACCAAGGCTGCATAGTAAGTCGGTGAAAAGTCCGCGGGCTTCAGTTTTTCCTCGGAGATCATTTTCGTCAGAACCTCGGCTATTTTCGCCGCGCAGCGTTTCCATTCCGAATCGTCGCGCAACATTTTAGCTTCCATCTCCAGGCACGCCTTGAATTCCGGAGTCGCGTTGGTCGGGATGGGAGGGTGTTCAGGATAACTGTCCGCTGCGCGGTAGATGATGTGCCCCAAAGGATCAATTCGCTGCAGCCCGCCGTTGGCCCGGTTGGCCAGGGCCGTGAAGTAAAGTTTCATGTCGGGGATTGAGATGCCGTAGGCCGCATACAGGTCGAGGAGGGCGTTATCCGGCAGCGCGCGCAATGCGGCAACCTTGTTTGTATCGGCGAGGGTGAATTGCATCGTCCGCTCGTCAAAACGGTAGAGGCCCAAGGCGTTGAACCCGATGAAGAATGCTTCGGGCGCTGCATATTCGAGAATGGGAAATTCGTCAGTCTGGACCGGGCCATCTCCCGCGATGGCCGAGGCGATCCGCTGGGAAGCGACCTGGCGCGTCCAGAGCTCTGCCCCGTTGTTCAGATGGATTGCCGCCAGATCCTTGCGCGGTTCGGGGCGCGCAAACACCTTCTCGTATTGCTCGGGGTCCGACTTCCAGGGCGTTTTGGAACCGAGCAGAATCAGATCCCCTTCTTCCGCGTCCCAAATCTCCATGTTCGGAAAGATGGAGGCGAAGGTCCGCACCACCAGGAAAACAATGCTATCGCTCATTTCATAGCGATGGAACCATTGGGCCATGATCCCTCCTTCGCTCAGCCGGTTCGCGCAAAGCTGATAGAACTCCTGGCTGAAGACGCTCCCGATCCCAACGACCCAGGGATTCGATGGCTCGCTGATGATGATATCGTATTTCTCCGGGCTGAGTTTCAAGACGGCTCGCGCATCGTCGTTACGAATGCGAACCCGGCTGTTGGTATAAACCCCGCGATTCCACTGGCCGAACAGGTGCGCCCCTTCCAGCACCGGTTTGCAATTCTCCGCGATGGTCAGCCGCTCGATGGGATGGCCCATCAGCGCACCGGAGGTAATCCCGCTGCCGAAACCAAGAACAAAAGCCTGCTTCGCGTCGGGCCGAGCCATCATAGGCAAATGAGCCAGCAGATACTGTGTCGGCAAGTCACCCAGGCTGGACGCGTCTGTTTTGCCATTGATCCGCAAGATGACTTGCGAAGAATTGTTGGTGTAACCGGCCTCCTCGATGGAAACGGTCGCGTCCGCCGCATCTTTGTAGAAAAGCATTTTCGTTAGCTCCTTCCGCGATTGCACCAGGGCGTAGGTCAGTGGCGAGCGGACCCGGTACAACCCAACGCCCACGACCGATTGCCAGCCTTTCCCCGTCAAAGTGGTCCCGATAATCGCGGCGAGAAATAAGACTGCGGCAACCAGAAACGCCGGCCGTTGCGCGCGCTTATGCGCAATGCCGCCCGCCACTCCAACGACAGCGATTCCGATGGTCGCCAAGGCTCCGCGCAGTCCGATCACGGGCATGAGGAAAAAGCCGGTGGCGAGGACGCCCACGACGGCGCCAATGGTGTTCCACGTCAGGAGGCGCCCGACCTCATCGCCGAGCGGCGCTCCTTCGACATTGGCCAGGCGAATCGTTAGCGGAACGACCGCGCCCAGGCACGCCGCGGGAATTCCAAGCATAAGAAAAGCAAGAACCGCGACCGCTAGCTGGTGCCAGCGGTAACCTGCATGATTCGCTGCCAACCCAAATTTCGCCTGCGTGTAGAACACCGTCCAATGTTCGATCAGCAGAACGTTGGCCACAACAATCACTCCCGCCGCGATCAACAACCCGTAAACCGTGGTCCAACCGTACTTCCGCGCGGCCTGTGATGAAGAAATGACCGCGCTCCCGAGGCCGATCCCCAAAATGAAGCTCATCAAGACCAGCGCGAAGGCCTGGAGTGATCCACCGACGATCAGGGCCAGAGCCCGCGAGGAGAGTACTTCCAGGCCCATCGAAACACCGCCGGTCAGGGCGACCAGCCAGGCAAAGGAGCGAAAGGCCGCGTCTTGAAAATCTTTCACCGTCTCCTTGCGCGTCCTCGCTTCGGCGGATATCTGCGCCTGTTCCCGTTTCGCGAGCACCAGCGCGACGAGCCCCACCAGAAGATTTCCCAGCGCAGTGAGTTCCACGCTCGAAAGCATCCCGAGATTTTGCACCAGGAAAAAACCGGCCAGGGCCGCCCCGGCCACAGCGCCGAGACTGTTGATCGCATAAAAAATGCCCACCCGCGCGCTCTCTTCCCCTGGTCGCCAGCCCGGTCCCTTTTGGATCCACGCCGCGAGCACAGGCAGCGTGCCGCCCATGAGAACGGTCGGAAAAAGCAGCAGCAGGACGCTCAGGAAGAGCTTCAGCGCGAACAGAAGCGCGCCCGCGTTGACAAACGCCGACCCGACTTTCACAAAGATCGCGTCGCCCAGGTTGTAAAGCCTGGGGAAGAAGAAGGCATAGAGCCCGATGATCAGTTCCAAAAAGCCATAAAGCCGGAGCGGTTCCGCCACGGCCCTTGATTTCGCGCCGAAGAGACGATTCCCAATCGCCAGGCCACCCATGAAGACCGCCAGGACCACCGTCTGCGCCTGCACGGTGCTGCCCAACATCAAAGTCAGGTATTTGGACCAGAGCACCTCATAAACGAGGGCACTGATTCCAGAGCAGAAAAACAGCAGCAGAACAAGCATACGCTGCCGCGCATTTTAGAAGAATTCGATGGAATTGCACGGAGAAAACCCGCGCGCCGCGGGTTTCCGCCAATGGCCCGCCAAGAGTCCCAACCTGAAGGATCGCGGCTTTGATGGTTTTACGTCTGAACGGCTTCGAGTTTTTCGATCATCTTTCGGAGTTTCGAGAGGGCGATGTTTTGGATTTGGCGGACGCGTTCTCGGGTGACGCCGAATTTTTGGCCTACGTCTTCGAGGGTTTTTTCCGGCCCGCCGTCCAGCCCGAAGCGATACCGCAAGATGGTGGCTTCGCGTGGATCAAGAGTCTTGATCATTTCCTGGAGCATGCGCGTGACGGTTTTGTCCTCGAGTTCCTCATAAGGGGTGAAAGCGTTCTCATCCTGGACGACTTCGGCGAAGTTGTTCGATTCGTCATCGCCGATGGGCGCGTCGAGCGAAGCCGGGCGAATGGCGGCGGTGCGCAGTTGCGAAACTCGCGAGGCGCTGATGCCCAATTCCTCGCCCAATTCGTCGTCGGTTGGTTCGCGCCCGAACTCCTCCTGAAGGCGCATGGCCGTGCGGCGCATTTTGGAAATTTTATCGACGAGATGAACGGGCAGGCGAATGGTCTTCGATTGATTGGCCAGCGCGCGTTTGATGGATTGCTTGATCCACCAGGAGCCGTAGGTCGAAAGCTTTCCACCCTTGGCTGGATCGAACCGCTCGACGGCTTTCATTAGGCCGATGTTGCCTTCGTTAATCAGATCGAGCAGCGGCAGGCCCAGACCTTCGTAGTCGTGAGCGATCTTCACGACGAGACGAAGGTTGGCCTTGATCATGTCTTCGCGCGCTTCCTTGTCGCCTTTCTTGATTTTCGCCGCCAATTCGATCTCTTCCTGCGGCGTGAGGAGCTTTACCTGACCAATCTCGCGGAGATAAAGCTTGATGGCGGTATCGGCATCGTAGCTGGTGCGTTCCTTGACTCCGGCGGCGATGTCTTCATCTCGCGGCACCATTCCGGCGACGGATTTAACAGTTTCCTCCTCGGCCCGGAGTTCTTCGGCTGAGGGCTCAATCTCTTCGTCAGAAGACTGGGTTGATGCTGTCTCGAGGGCCGCTTCGCCCGGGTCTTTGGTAAGCTGGGAACGAGGTGTTATCGCTTCGTCCACCGCGGTCTCCGCTGTATGGTGGCGTTTGCTGCGAGGTTGGGTGGCAATCGGGTTGGTTATTCGGTTGTGAGGAAGCGGTTCATCTTCGTCCTCCTCGTTCTGGTTTCTATAACCACGTCCAGAGTGTGGTTCCGAATCGTGGGGCAGCTGCCGATGATGCGCCTCAGGCGCGGTTTTATGGCTTTTCGGCTCTCCGGTCCCGGTTCCTTTGGCCTTTTCCTTGACAGGCATAAATAGCTCTCAATCTTCGCGCCCATTGAATTTTTCTGTGCGCGCTAATCCTTGTTAT
>DASYTB010000602.1:0-7494 GCA_036002705.1 Verrucomicrobiia bacterium | reverse complement strand
AGAAGCCGATCAAGACCTGGTCGCGCAAATCGACCATCACGCCGGAGTTCGTTGGCCATACCTTCAACGTGCATAACGGCAAGATTTTTCAGCCGGTGTTCGTCACGGAAAACATGGTGGGCCACAAGCTGGGCGAGTTCGCGCTGACACGTATTTTCAAGAAGCACGGCGCGCATACGGCCAAAGCCGAAGCCAAGTAGTCGAAGTAATTTTATGGAAGTTCAGGCCATTACAAAGAACGTGCGGATGTCCGCGCAGAAGATGCGCGAGGTGGTGCGCCAGATTCATGGATTGCCGGCCTTGCACGCCGTGGCCGTGCTCGGAGCGGTTCCGCGCAAGGGCGCGCGCTTCGTGCAAAAGACTTTGAAAAGCGCCATTGCCAACGCGGAGAACAACAAATCGCTCAAACCGGAGACGCTCGTGATCAAGGAAGCGGTGGCCGGGACGGCCACGAGCTATAAGCGCGTGACTCCGAAGGCGCGCGGTTCGATGGGGCCAATCGTCAAGCGGAATTGCCACATCAAAATCGTTTTAACTGATAACGCTGCCGAATAAGTATGGGACAAAAGACAAATCCGATTGGTCTTCGCATTGCGCTGAATAAAGATTGGCGCTCGAAGTGGTACGCCGACAAGAAAGAGTTCGGCAAGCTGCTGTCGGAAGATCGGAAAATCCGTGAGATTCTAAAAAAGAAGCTCGAGAGCGCTTCCGTCCCCAAGATCGGCATTGAGCGCGCCGCCACCCGCTGCCGTATCACGATTTATACGGCTCGTCCGGGCGTGGTCATTGGGCGCAAAGGCGCTGAGATCGACAAGATCAAAGAAGAGATCAGCAAAATGACCGGCAAAGAGATCTACGTGGACATCCAGGAAGTCAAAAATCCTGAGACGGATGCGCAGCTCGTGGCAGAGAATATCGCGTTGCAGCTCGAACGCCGTATTTCGTTCCGGCGGGCGATGAAGAAGGCCGTGCAAACCGCGATGGATTTCAAAGCGGTGGGGATTAAAGTTCGCTGCGCGGGACGGCTCGGCGGCGCGGAGTTGGCGCGCGTTGAATCTTATCACGAAGGCAGCGTGCCACTGCACACGTTGCGCGCGAATATCGATTACGGTTTCGCGGAAGCTTTCACCGTTTACGGGAAGCTTGGAATCAAGGTTTGGGTTTGCAAAGGCGAGAACAAGCCCGAGAAAGGGCAGGGGCAGGGGCAGGGGACAGCGCAACGCCGGCCCGAAACGAACGAGCAGGGCCAGGTTCCGGCGGCTGCTTAAGAGAATTAAAAGCGAAGAGTTAGCAGGAGATAGTTGTTATGGCGATGATGCCGGCCAGAGTGAAGTACCGCAAGATGCAGCGCGGCGCGCGTCGAGGAATAGCCTCGCGCGGCAATGCGGTGGCATTTGGCGAGTATGGATTGCAGGCGCTGGAGCGCTGCTGGATGGATACGAAGCAAATTGAAGCGGCGCGCGTGGCGATCACCCGTTTTATGAAACGCCGCGGCAAGGTCTGGATCCGGATTTTCCCGGACAAGAGCTTCACGAAGAAGCCGCTCGAAGTCCGAATGGGTACCGGTAAAGGCGGTGTGGAATCGTGGGTCGCGGTGATTCGTCCGGCCAGCGTTCTGTTCGAGGTGGATGGCGTGACTGAAGCGGTCGCGCGTGAAGGAATGCGTTTGGCGGCGGCAAAATTGCCGATTCGGACCAAGTTTATTTCACGTCACCTGGCAGCGTAATTTTTATTGAGGCGGTGTTGGATCGCCGGATGCGAAAATGAAAAAGAGCGAATTTAAAGACATGACCGCGACGGAGCTGAACGCGAAGGGTCGCGATCTGCGCCAGGAGTTGTTCAATCTCCGGCTGCAGCAGGCCAGCAGCCAGCTCGAGAAACCGTCCCGCATGCGCGAGTTGCGCAAGGATATCGCGCGGATTGAAACCCAGCTCTCCGTTCTGCGGAATACGAAGAAAGCCGCTTAATTCAGGTTTATATGGTTGAAGCAGTCGACATAACGAACGAGGTAGCGAATCAGACGCCGAATCAAACCGGCGCAGCCGCCAAGCCAGCCGTCGTGGTCAAGCACCGCAAGGAGCGGACGGGCGAAGTCATTTCGGACAAGATGAATAAAACCATCGTCGTCCGTGTCGAGCGCCGCTTCCGCCATCCGAAGTTCAAGAAAGTCGTCACCCAGTACAAGAAATTTTACGCGCACGACGAAAAGAACGAGGCGAAAGTGGGCGACCGCGTCTTGATCCAGGAAACGCGCCCGCTGTCCAAGACCAAGTCCTGGCAGTTGGTTGAGATCGTCCACAAAAATGTCGAGCCGGCTCGTGTGGGCGGCGGCGATACCGGGTCGCAATCGTAACTACGCCAGTAATTCGAGAGGTACACCATGTTGCAAGTTCGCTCTATTTTGGATGTCGCTGATAACACCGGCGCGAAACGCGCCGCCGCTATCGGCGTGATTGGCCGGAACCAGATGTATGCGGGGATCGGTGATGTGATTAAGGCGCATATCAAGGAAGCGGCTCCCGACGGGACGGTCAAAAAGGGCGAAGTTGTGAACGCGGTGGTCGTGCGAACAAGACAGGCGATCCGTCGGAACGATGGGAGCTATCTGCGCTTCGATTCGAATGCGATCGTGATCATCGATAAGGAAAACAACCCGCGCGGCACTCGCATCTTTGGACCGGTCGCGCGCGAACTGCGCGAAAAGAAGTTCATGAAGATCATCTCGCTTGCGCCCGAGGTGATTTAGGTTTTTGGAAGAATTTGTTTATGCCTAAACAGCACGTAAAGAAGGGAGACGAGGTGGTGGTTATCTCCGGAACGGAGCGCGGGAAGCGCGGCAAGATCATTGAGGTGCTTCCCGGCAAAGACCGTGTGATCATTGAAGGAATTAAAATGATCAAGCGGCACACCAAACGGAACCAGCAATATCCGGAAGGCCGGATTGTCGAGCGCGAAGGAACGCTGCATCTTTCCAATGTGATGCTCGCGGAGAGATTCGACGCGCGCGCGCAGAAGCGTGGCGTGGCGCAACCAGCGGAAGCCGCCAATGCCTGACGAGGTGAGAGAAATGAAAGCAAGACTTTATCAACGGTACGTCAATGAGGTGCGGGGAGCTTTGCAGGAAAAGCTCAAGAAGAAGAACATTCACGAAGTTCCGCACCTCGAGAAGATCGTCATTAACATGGGCGTGAGCTCCAGCCTGGAGAAAGCCGCTGTGGATGACGCCGCCAAGGATTTGGCCACGATCACCGGTCAGAAGCCGGTCATCAGCAAGGCGCGCAAGAGCATCGCAAATTTCAAGTTACGCCAGGGACAATCCACCGGATGCTATGTGACTTTGCGCCGGGACATGATGTATGAGTTTTTTGATCGCCTGGTGGCGACCGCCCTGCCCCGTATTCGCGATTTCCGCGGTGTTTCCCGGCGGTCTTTCGATGGGCGCGGGAATTACTCCGTCGGCATTCCGGACCAGACGATTTTCCCGGAAATCGAAATGGATAAAATTAAACGACAGCAGGGGATGGATATCACGATCGTGACGAACGCCGGAACAAACGAAGAGGCGCTGGAGTTGCTCAAGATGATGGGCATGCCCTTTTCCGAGAAATAACTGAATTTACTATGGCGAAACAAGCATGGTTGGAGCGCAATAAGCGCAAGGCCGAAACGGTGAAGAAATACGCCGCTCTGCGGGCGGAATTGAAGAAGAAGAAGGATTACGCCGCCTTGCAGAAGCTGCCGCGCGATGCCAGCCCGACCCGGCTGGTGAACCGTTGCTCCATGAGCGGCCGCCGTCGCGGCTATATCCGCAAGTTCGGCTGCTCGCGTCTGACTTTCCGCGAGGCCGCGTTGAACGGACTGATTCCTGGTGTAACCAAAGCGAGCTGGTAAAATGAACGATCCTGTTGCAGACATGTTGACCCGGTTGCGCAACGCCAATCAGGCGTTGATCACGGATGTTGAAGTGAGCCATTCGAGAATGAAGGAGAGCATCGCCGGCATCCTGAAGCGCGAAGGGTACATCGCCGACTATTCCGTGGAAGGTAAGTCGCTCAAAAAAATCAAACTCAAGCTGAAATATAACGGCCGCAAGGGTGTGATTGCCGGATTGAAGCGGGTGAGCAAGCCCGGTTTGCGCCGTTATGTCGGCGCGACCGAAGTTCCGCGGGTGCTTAATGGGATGGGCATTGCCATCGTTTCGACCCCAAAGGGTATCATGACCGGCCGCGACGCCAAAAAGGAAAACGTCGGCGGCGAGCTGGTCTGTTTTGTTTGGTAAGAGGTTTTTTATGTCACGTATCGGTAAAATTCCGGTTTCTATCCCGGCGAAGGTCAAGGTCGAGGTGAAGGACCGCAAAGTTTTCGTCGAAGGCCCCAAGGGCAAGCTCGATTGGACCTTGCCTAAGCGGACCACGGCCACCGTCGAGAACAACAGTGTTCTCATTGCGCGCCAGGGCGAAGATGCCGAAGCCAAGGCCCTTCATGGCCTGAGCCGCGCCTTGATCAATAACATGGTCAAAGGGGTTACCGAGGGCTATGTGAAAAAGCTGGAGATTCAAGGCGTTGGTTTCAAAGCCGCCGTGTCGGGCAAGAACATCACCATGAATCTGGGCTACTCGCACCCGATTGTTTATCCCATACCCGACCAGATTAAAGTGACGGTTGAGGAAAACACAAAGATCACGGTCGAGGGGCCGAACAAACAGACGGTCGGCCAGGTTGCTTCGGAACTGCGCAGTTATTATCCGCCCGAGCCGTATAAAGGCAAAGGCGTGCGGTATGCGGGAGAACAGGTCAAGCGCAAGGAAGGCAAGACCGTTCAATAAAGTCGGATTGGATTTATTTAATAGAGCTACGGCCAGATCCGTGGCTGCAAGAAAATGAGAATCGAGAAGAAACAAAAATTACGGCAATTGCGGCGCTGGCGTATCCGAAAAAAGGTGCAAGGCACCGCGGAACGGCCCCGCATGGCGGTATGCTTCACCGGAAAGAATATTTACGTGCAATTCGTGGACGATCTCACGCGCCAGACCCTGGCGGGGGCTTCGACCCGCGGCAAAAAGGGAGCGGAACGCAGTGGGTTGAAGGCCAACGTCACTGGGGCTAAAAAAATCGGGGCGATAGCCGCCGAGGTGGCGCGGGGCAAAGGGATCAGCAAGGTAGTGTTCGACCGCGCGGGAGCGAGATATCACGGAAAGGTCAAAGCGCTGGCCGACGCGGCGCGCGAAGCCGGTCTCCAGTTTTAACGATCAAATCAATTTAGGAGAAACTTTTATTGTGGCAGAATTAGACCAATCTCCAGGCCAGCAGCAGAACGCAACAGCGGCCATGGCACCGACACAATCCGAATCCGCGCCTCAGGGCGGAGGGGGTGGGGGCGGTGGTTTTGGCGGAGGCGGAGGAGGCGGCGCGGGTGGAGGCCGTTTTGGCGGCGGCCGTGGCGGTGACGGAAGGGGTGGTGGACGCGGCCGCGGCGGTCAGCGTCGCGGAAGGCCTGGCGAGGGCGATACCGGCTTCTTTGACAAAGATCAGAATGAACTGAGTGAGAAGGTCATCTTCATCAACCGCTCTTCGAAGGTCGTCAAGGGTGGACGGCGTTTCAGCTTTAGCGCACTCGTCGTCGTCGGGGACAAAAAGGGCCGCGTGGGTTTGGGACTTGGGAAGGCCGGTGAAGTCGCGGATGCCATTCGCAAAGGGAACGATGATGCCAGGAACAGCATGATCGGCGTTTCACTTAAGGATGTGACGATTCCGCACGAAGTTCTTTCGGAATATGGCGGGGCGAAAATCCTCCTCCGGCCCGCGTCTCCTGGAACCGGCATTATCGCGGGAAAGACCGTTCGCGCCGTGGTCGAATCCGCCGGAGTGAAGGACATTCTGAGCAAATCGCTCGGTTCGAAAAATGCGGCGAATGTGGCCAAAGCGACCCTCGCGGCTTTGCAGACCCTCCGGTTGCGCGAGCAGATCTACCGGGAACGGGGTTTGCAGATTCGCTCCCGTTCGGAACGTCCGTCGACGACTGAACAAGTTGCGGCCAAAACTCTCTAAGGTATATGCGTTTACATGATTTAAAGCCCAATCCGGGCGCCAAACATCGCCGCAAGCGGCTCGGGCAGGGCGAGTCGAGCGGCCATGGAAAGACTTCAGGCCGTGGTGGCAAAGGCCAGAGCGCCCGTTCCGGCAGTTCGATCCGTATCGGGTTCGAAGGCGGTCAGATGCCGCTCATCCGCCGTATCCCGAAGCGCGGTTTTAACAACGCGCGCCACACGACTCGTTACATCCCGGTAAATCTCTCGGATTTGAATCGCTTCGATGACGGGGCTCGCGTCGACGAGCTTGCCCTTCGCTCTGTCGGCCTTGCCAACGGCAAAGGCCACGGCGTCAAAATTCTCGGTTCTGGTGAGATCAACAAAAAGCTGACCGTCGTGGCGACGGCTTTCAGCGCATCGGCTAAGCAAAAGATCGAAGCCAAAGGCGGTGTTTGCGAGACGCCGAAAGCTCAGGCAGCTTAAACCGAAATAGCTTCAGGCAGTAAATGTTCGCCAAAATCCTCAACACGTTCGCGAATTGCTTCAAAATCCCGGAGCTGAAATCGCGTATTATTTTCACGATCTTAATGCTTGGGCTTTGCCGGGTTATTGCCTGGGTCCCAGTGCCCGGGCTGGACGGCGCGGCGCTGCGTGAGTGGTTCGATAGTCATCGCAACGCGATGGCCAACTCCGTCGTGGGCATGTACAGCCTGTTTACCGGTGGCGCGCTCAAGCAATGCGCGATTGGCGCTTTGGGGATCATGCCTTACATCACTGCCAGCATCATTATTCAGTTGCTGACGGCGGTTCTTCCTGGCTTAAGCAAACTGGCTCGCGAAGAAGGGGGTCGGGCGAAGATCATCCAATATAGCCGCTATCTGACCGTTTTGCTCTGTCTCGGCCACGGGACGCTCATGACCCTGAGTTGGGAAAATCCAGCCAAAGTTTTTAGCGGATTTGAAGGAACGCTGGTTTCTCCCGAGATGAACATTTGGTGGTACCGAATCCAGACAGTTCTGACCCTCACGACCGGCACGTTATTGCTCATGTGGCTGGGAGAGCAGATCACCGAACGCGGGATTGGAAACGGAATTTCGCTGATCATTACCATTGGCATTGTCGCCGATCTGCCTCTAGCGGGGCAGGCAGTGCGAACTATGTTCTTTCCGCCGGAAGGAGTACAGAGTAACTACAATATCTTCCATGCGATCGGTCTGGTTCTTTTGCTGCTGGCGGTTGTCGCGGGCGTGGTTGCCGTCACGCAAGCCCAGCGCAAAATTCCAGTTCAGTACGCCCAGCGGGCCGTTGGGCGCAAAGTATATCAGGGCGGAAGCTCCTTCATGCCCTTGCGCGTCAATTACGCCGGTGTCATGCCGATCATTTTTGCGCAGGCGATCCTGATGTTCCCGGCCATGGTTTTCACGAAGCTGGGCGAGCTTGGAAATCTCAAGTTTCTCAACGATCT
>DASYTB010000601.1:0-13200 GCA_036002705.1 Verrucomicrobiia bacterium | reverse complement strand
ATCCACTCATCGGTGATGCCCGCGGCCTCGGGCTTCTTATGGGCGTCGAACTCGTGCGGAGTCGTCAAACGATGGAGCGGGCCGGGGACCAGGCGGAGATGCTTATGTATCACTGCCTGACGAACGGCCTGAATTTCAAGCTCACGATGGGCAACATTGCCACCCTCACACCATCTCTTACTATCACCCAAAATGAGATGGACGAGGCTCTCGACATCTTTGAGAAAGGCATTGCCTATGCTGAATCCAACCTCGGCGCTTAAGCTGCAAGGTGAAGAACATGTGGCACTTCGCTACGATCATGCCCTTTCTCAGCTTTGAGAACACGGTGGGCAAAATAATCCCCCTTCTCAAGGTTGAGACGGCGCAGTCGGGCGGATTTTTTCCACGGGCCATCGCAATACCTTTGTCGGACTCGGCAGAAAGATTCTTGCTTCTGCGAAAACGGCAATTCCTGCCGCCTCCATCCTGTTTCCTTCGCAAAAGTGAGGCGGTATGCTCAATGCTGAATGGCTTCCATGATGTTGACTGCATTGCTCGCTTTCCTCGGGATCTCCAGTTGCGCGACCTTGACCATCGTGGCTGGCGTGGTGCTTGGCGCTCGGCGCGCTCTCACTACCGAGTCCGTCGTTGAACTCGATCCCGCCCGCGGGATGCGCGCTCCATCCAAACTGTTCCCGGCGTTCAGTCACTAACCGACTCCTTCCGCGCCAGAATCGCCCGCAAGGTGGTTGCCCACGCACCGATTCAGGTTGCCTCGATGCTGGGCATCCAAGCGGTGGAAAAGCTCGCGATCATTTCCCATCTCGGCACGAACTCGGGTGCAATTCGCTGTCGCGCCCATTCCACTCCCCGCAGGCACCGACCGCACCACTGCGCTTCCGGTATCCCCAAATCCCTCGACCTTCGCAGAGCAGCATAAGCGGTCGCTCACTTCCCCTAACACCCCGCCGAATCAAGCTCTTCGAACTGCTAAACCGGTTGCCTGCGCGTCATTAGGAAGCTACTGTTTGCGAGTTCAGCACGTATTTATAAGAGGTATGCGAATTGTAACCCTGCTCGCGATCAGCGTGATCTTGTCTTTTCGGACGGCTCTGGCGGCACCTGTCATGGTTACGACCGAGGATAACACCGCGCAGGGCTCATTGGCGGACGCGATCACCAATCTGCACGACGGCGACATAATCCAGTTCAACATTCCCGGGCCCGCGCCCCACACGATCCAGACACCGGAGGGCGGTTATCCTTATATCACGGCGAATAATGTCACCATCGACGGCTATTCTCAGCCGGGCTCCTTCGCCAATTCCAATCCGATTCTGGCACCCAATAACGCGCAGATCGGTATCATTCTCGATTCCCGGAACGGCAATTACAAGTTGATGGATTATGCCGGTTACACTCCGAACGACGATACCGGGTTCAGCGCCAGCGAGGCCGCCATTCTCGGCGTGATCGACGCGACAAATTTGACAGTGCGTGGAATTTCCTTTCTCGGTCCCGCCACCGTCGGTCCGAACCAGGACATCTCGCTCTATTCCGTGGCGCTCGCCCGCCTGGCTTCCGGGGCCCACATTTCCGGCAATTGGTTTGGCCTTTCCCCGGACGGAACGACAGTCGCTGGAACGGCGGATGGGATCGCCGGTTTTCGCTACCAGGGCCGGGATGAAAATGCCGTCGTAACAAATGTCGTGACGATCGATAACACGGTCATTGGTGTGTCGAAAAACTCGACGAATGCTCCGGCCGATTTCAATATCTTCGTTGGCCAACCGACGACCCCGATTGTCCTGGAGGGCAACGGGACGCGAATTTCGGGCAACTACATCATGGTTCTGCCGAATGGAACCAGTGACTACAATGTGACAGACCTCGTTCCCGGCGCTCAATTCCAGGGAGCGATCCGAATCGGTCCCGACGGCAATAACACCTTGATCGGAGTGGACGGCGACGGAACGAACGATGACAACGAACGGAACGTCATTGGCGGAGCCTATCCCGCGGCGAAGGGCGGTTACGACCATACCATAGAGTTTTACAATCAGAACGGGACGAACATTGTGATCGCCGGGAATTATATCGGCCTTGGAATCGATGGCTCGTCCCGGTTCACCAATGGCGTTCCTGCCCTCAACGCGAGCGGCAGCTCTGCCCGGTTTCGTTTCGGCTCGGATTTCGACGGCGTGAGCGACGGTTTTGAAGGAAATATCGTGGCGAACAACTGGCCGCCGGACATTTTCGACCCCACCGAGTTCGCGGCTGCGCCCGACAAATTAAACTTTTTCGATGAACTTGAAACCGGTGGAATGGTCTCGGTTCGAGGTAATGCACTGATTAATAACTTTCCGAGCCCCGCGAGCATCCTTCGAGATAACGGCAGCTTTTTGTCGAATTACATGAGTAAAGTTCTGCTCGATCCCAGCAAAGGCTTCATGCCGACATTGGCCGCAAGCAATACCACGGATCGAATCTCAGGCACTGTCCCCCTTCCGGCGAACGGCTACAGCGTGGTGGTCGATCTCTACTCGGCGGATCCCGAAGGCATCCAAACCGGCCAGCAAAGCGCCGTGCCCGAATTCACCAAAGGCTGGGTGCAAGGAAAAAGGTATCTCGGCTCCTTCACCGTGGATGGAACCAAGGACCAAAATTCGGCAACAGGCGCATTCGATTTTGACATCTCCGCGCTCAAACTTACCACGAATCTCCCGGTAACAATCGCCGCGAATTATATACTCGGCGCACCCGCAATTCACAACGCGCGCGCGCTAACCAGCCCGTTCTCCGATGCAGAAAACCTGTTGCCAGGTTCGTCTTCCGTCCCGCCGGCGGATATAAAAATAACAAGCTTCACCCAAACGGGCAATTCCCTGACACTGAGCTGGACCGGAGGCAATCCGCCATTCACCGTCCAGCAAAAGCCGGCACTCGATGCCACATCGCAGTGGACCACTGCTTCCACGACGAGCCAGCGGACCGCGATGGTCACGATGAGCGGCAAGACTGGATTCTTGAGAATTGCCCAAAATGGGCCGTAGGTGCGTTAATCCTCGGTTTTTAATGAACTGAGCAGAGTCTGAGAACCACCGTGAAGACTGGCCGCGCGCAGACGCACGCTCAAAAGCTAACGGCGATCTCCCGCGCGTTCGGCGGAACCTCAGCCTGAGTGACTTTGCCGCCGGGCCAGCGGACTTCGACGCGCAGCTTGCCGGTTTCGGCGGGAACCGGCAGGACGGGAATGCTCGAATCCTGCGACCAATAACCCGAGCCGCTGTGCAGTTCCCGAACGGGAAAGGTTTTTTCTCCGGCGATGAGATGGATGGAGGCTCCAATTCCGGCGGGGTTTCCCGGAGGCCCTTTGAGCCGAACGCGCAGGCCGGATTTTTGAGTAATGTTCCGAAAGAGGCGGGTCGGCGCGGCGTTCTGGGTTACCACCAAATCGGGGCGCCCATCGTGGTCAAAATCGGCGATTGCGGCGCCGCGTTGCTCGCCGTAGATGAGGAGGTTGGATTCCTGGCCCGGAACGGGAACAAACCCGCCTTCGCCATCTCCTCGCAAGAGCAGACCACGTCCGGCATCAAGGCGGGGAACGCCGGGACGGGTAGCAAAGAAGTTTTGGGCCAGGAAGAGGTCTTCGTGGCCATCCAGATCCAAATCAGCGATGCAGAGACCGAAGATCGGAGCGAGTTGGGCTTCGCGCGGGAGTTCGCGGAGTTCGAAATGATCACCCCGATTCAGGAGCAAGGCGCTTTTCAAGGTGTTCGCGCGAAACTTGCGCGTGGCGCTCTTTTCCGGACCGAGCACTTGATCGAGGGTCGCTTCGCTGTATTCGCGATGCGTGTGGAAGCGCCCGGCGAGAAATGGCAGGCCGGACCCAAGATCGGCAAGCGGGCGAGTGGGAGTAAGTGCGTGGCGCACCGAATCGTAGGTCGTTTCGATGGTCGCGAGCGAGGGCAAACCGAATTCGCCAGCCACCAGAATGAGCGGGAAATCCAGACTGGCCTTTTCCTCGCCATTTTCGCCCCAGTTGCCGAGGACGAGATCGAGTTTGCTGTCGCCGTCGAAATCCCCAGCCGCCACGGAAGTCCACAAGCCGGAGAGCGATTTCAAGTTTGAAATCTCCGCCAACGGTCCCGTGGCGCGGACGGGCAGGTTCCATGGTTCGAACGTACCGCGATTGTTCCGGAAGATTCGAAGGCCGGAATATTCGCCCACCAGGATCAGTTCCGGAAAACCATCGCCGTTCAGGTCCGACCAAACGGCGGCGCTGACGCAAGCGGGAGAGTCAATCACTCGGGAATTTACTTCATCTTTGACCCATGCTCCGTTGGTTTGTTTCAGCAGGAGGGAGCCGCCGGCTTCGGGCCAATGCGCGGGGCGGACGCGCGCGCCGATGAACAGATCGAGCGTGCCATCGCCGTCATAGTCGGCGAGAGCGAGCGGGCCGACGCTGCTGGGAAGGTCATTGAGAGCGGCCCGAGGACCCGGAGTCCCGGGATCGAAGACGAAAAGGCAGGCCGCGTTAGTCGAGCCATCTTCATAATTGGCCAAACCCGCCAAAATGCTGGATTTGCCATCCGGACGAGGAAGACCAAGCAAGGTGGTCGTGTCTCGCGGTTGCGCATAAGAGAAAGGCGCGGCGATCACTGGTGTGAACGCACCCGTTTGCGTGTTTCGGAAAACGCCGAGCGAACCTCCCGCGCCCGTGCCGATCACCAGATCCTCCCAGCCATCTCCGTCGAGGTCCATCCAGGCGACGCCCGGCCCAAGTTGGCTGAGACGGCGCGGCAAGAGCGGCTGGCGCTGAAAATCATCGTATAGGCCTTCGTGGTGAACATGGCCGCCCAGCCTTTCGGTGACATCGGCAAACCATTTCGGTTTGACGGGCGCATTCGTCGGTTCGGGCATGGAGTCCAACGAACTGTTCTCGGTGATTTCGTAGAGTCGATTCGCTTCAATGTTCTCGATCGTCCGAGTTTTCCCGTTGCGCCAGCGGACTTCCAGCGAGCGCGGCGTGTTATTCGTTCCAGCGGCGAAGACCAGAAGAGGATCGTTCCCGGAAAGGTACCTTCCACCGACAATAACTTCCTGACGCTGGACTGGTGTTGCGCCGCCGCGAAGGCTCACAAGGGCACCGATCGCCTGCGTATTTGCTGGCAAACCTTTCAAACGAACAACGATCCGAGGCGCGCTCGCTTCGTTCCGATAGAGGCTGGCGGTGGAGTTTAGATTGTTGACGGCGAAGTCCAAGTCGCCATCGCCATCGAAATCCGCGAAAGCGATGCCGTGATGCGCTCCAAGCTGAGTTGTTCCCCATTGCTCGGTTACATCCTGGAAATGGAAGTTATCAAGATTCCGATACGCCACAATAGGCGTGCCGAGTTTGGGATAAACTTTATTATGGGCGAGCATATCGGACGAAAAGACGCGGCGGCGCTCGACGGCGTTTGTAATCGCGCTGTAATTCCTTTGGCGCGCCTGAATGATAATTTCGCTGTCGCGGTCCTGAACGTCGCGCTCGTTGCCGCTGGTGATGATCAAGTCAAGGCGGCCGTCGAGATCGATATCGATAAACACCGGCTGCCAGGCCCATTCCGACGCAATGAGTCCCGCGTAATTCGCAAGTTCCTCGTACGTGCCATCGCCCCGCGCGTGGAAGAATGTATTACGCGGGCTTTGGGGACGATTCGCGATTTCACCCGGCAGATTGATTACAGGGCGCTGCGCTGGCATTTGCCGTTTGCGCCACGCCGGAGAACGGCTGAACATATCCGCAACGAAAATTTCCGGCCAGCCATCCCCATCCAGATCCGCGATATCCACCCCCATGGAGCTGTCGCTGGTCTGGCGGAAAGCAAGAGCCGGCGCGGCACGAAAATGGCCTTTGCCGTCGTTGAGCCAAATTCTGTCAGGCGTCCAAAAATCGTTGCAGACGTAGATGTCGGGCGCGCCGTCGCCGTTCAAGTCGCGAAACGTTGCGGTGAGTCCCCAATCCAGCGGCGGGCCTTTCAATGGCTGCCCCGATTCATCGAGAAAAGTTCCATTTCTCCAGCCTGCCTCATGAAAATGGCCGGAGCCGTCATTAAGATACAGAGCGTCCGGTTCGCCATACTCGAGCAATTGGCCGTTAACGATGGTGAGGCGATTGGTCAACGCCGGCGGAACAACTGCCTGGCCGCGAACCGAGTGCAAATGCACCTGACCGTAATCGCGGACGTCCTCGGCACGATTGTTCGCGACATACAGATCAACCGTTCCGTTCCCATCCACATCCGCGAGGGCCAGCGTAACGCTCGCATAAGGGCTGGCCGCGCCAGCTTCGCGGCTCATTTCAGTGAAATGACCGCGACCGTCGTTTTTCCAGCAATGCACGCCGGACCCCGTGCCGCCGACCAAAAGGTCCAGAGAGCCGTCGCCCGTGATGTCGGCGAGGACTACGCCGCGACAAAGGAGGTTCGTAATCACCACGCCGCAACTCACGGTGATGTTGGTAAATTGCCACGCCCCAAGATTCTTATACACTGCGAGTTGGTGATTAATCCCGGCGAAAACCAGGTCCGGCAAACCATCCCCGTCGATGTCCCCGGCGGCGACGCCCGACCCGTTGAAAAGGGTGCGATTGGTCGCCGCTTGCTCATCGGGCAAGCTGTTTACGAACTGCACGCCGGTGCTTGCCGGATCCAGAAGTTTAAAGCCGGGCTGAGCCACGACAGTTCGAGGAAGTTCCTTCCAGCGTCCGCCCGGAAATTCGTGCCACTCCTGGGCTCGCACGCGAAAGTCAAAAAAAAGAGCTGCAAGGCCGGCCACGAGAACGCGGCAGATCAACGGCGAATTCAGCCATCGGCGCACGACAATTAAATAGCAGCCGGAGTCCAAATTGCCAACCGGCCGTTCCTCTTTGGGAAACGGATCCCGTGGTCCTGCTGCGCGTCCTGTTATTTTTGCCAGTGGGCGGCGCGTCTGCTCGGGCATATCAGTGAGACACTGACTTTCAGGGTTTCGAAAGCAACCCTGGGAAAATTCAAGGAGAGCAAAAACACAGGATTAAAATGAAAATTCGAGGAGATAAGATCATTCCAACTTTCGTCGCAACGATGCTGGCCGCCAGCCTGGCTGTTCCGGCCTTCGCCGCCTCAAAGAACAAGCTCGATGCGCGCGCTCGTGACCTCACCGACTATTTCGATACTGTCCAGAAGGACGCGGCCAAGGCGGTGCCCTCCGAAATACTGGCGAAGGCCCAAGGTATTGTCATCATGCGCAACTATAAGGCGGGCTTCATCGTCGGTCTGGCCGGCGGTCACGGAGTGGCTGCGGTCAAAGACCAGGCCACGGGGAAATGGGGCCCGATCGGTTTCGTTAGAGCCGGGGAAGGGAGCTTCGGTTTCCAGGCGGGAGCGCAGCGCAACGATTTGATTCTTGTGCTGATGAATAGTGATGGCCTCAAAGTTCTCACCGACCCAAATCTCAAGTTGGGCGTGGACGTGCGCGCGACCGTTGGGCCGCATAGCGGTGGAGATCAGGCCAACTTCAAAACGGATACGACGCCGGTTCTGGTGTACGGCGATACGCGCGGTCTTTTCGGCGGCGCTTCCATCGAGACGGGCGGTGTTTTTCCGGACGGCGGTGACAACGAGGATTATTACGGCAAGGAGTTTAGCATGAGCGATATTCTCGTCGGCGGAAAGGTTCAACCAACCGAAGCAGCGAAGTTGCTGGGCTCGAAGATTCAACAATACGCCAAGGGCTCAAAAGAGCCATAAGCTCAGACGCCGCGGCTGAAGCCCGAAACGGTTTAATCAAATGGAGGGGCGAGTTCGCATCTCGCCCCTTTTTCTCGTTTTCATTTCCGCCAGTCCTCTTCGTTGATATTCTCGCCCTGTGAAAAATGGGAAAGTTTATCTCGCGGCCAACGGCGACTTGCGCCTTTCCGCGAACCAAAAGTGCTGGCCGGAACAGGCCAAAATGGAAACGGCCCTGGTCAGGGCCTTTGAAGCGGAAGGTGCTGAAATTGTTCGCGCCCACCCATTCGATAAGGAAAAACAGCACGGTTTTATCGATTCGCAAAAGATGGGCCTGGAGGTTTTCCGCGGAATTCCGCCCGAGGCGCCGCTCATCGTCGCGGAAGCGGTTTGGCAATATTCGCATCATCTCCTCGGCGGACTCTGGACCCACCAGGGCCCGATCCTGACCGTCGCGAATTGGAGCGGCACCTGGCCTGGTCTGGTGGGGATGTTGAATTTGAACGGTTCCCTGACGAAAGCGGGGGTCAAATACAGCACGATCTGGAGCGAGAACTTTTCTGACCGTCTCTTCAAGGAGGGCCTGCACGAATGGTTGGACACGGGAGCCATTCGCCATGCCCAGGCGCATGTCCGGGATTTTGATCTGATCAAGCTGCCCGCAGAAGATGCCCACGCCGGGCGCGAGTTCGCGCGAAAGTTTAAAGCGCGAAAATCGATCATGGGCGTTTTCGACGAGGGTTGCATGGGAATGTTCAACGCGATCATTCCGGACGACCTGCTGCATGCCACCGGCGTCTTCAAGGAGCGTCTCAGCCAATCGGCTCTTTATGCGGAAATGCTTCGCGTCGGCGATGAGGATGCGAACCAGGTTTATCGTTGGCTGCAAAAGAAAGGGATCAGATTTCAGCTCGGGAACAACGAAGAAACAGACCTCACGGAAAATCAGGTTCTGCAACAGTGCAAGATGTATATAGCCGCCGTGCGCATCGGCGACCGATTCGGCTGCGACACGGTGGGAATTCAGTACCAGCAAGGACTCAAAGACCTCGCGCCCGCGAGTGATTTGGTGGAAGGGCTGCTGAATAATGTAGATCGTCCGCCCGTTGAGAATGACGGAAAAATCTTGTTCGACGGCGAAGCGCTGCCGCACTTCAACGAAGTGGACGAATGCGCCGGGTTGGATGGGCTGCTTACCTACAAACTTTGGCGTGAACTCGGTTTTCCGCCCGAAAACACGTTGCATGACCTTCGATGGGGCCAGCATTACCACAACGACGCTCTCGATGCCTACGTTTGGGTGTTTCTCATTTCCGGCGCCGCTCCTCCGGCCCACTTCATCGGCGGCTATAAAGGCGCAAGCAGCGAGCGTCAGCCCGCCATGTACTTCCGGCTCGGCGGCGGGACGCTAAAAGGCGTTTCCAAACCCGGCCACATTGTTTGGAGTCGGATTTTTGTGATGAGCGGCGAACTGCACTGTGATCTTGGGGTGGCCGAGGTGGTCGAACTCCCGCGCGAAGAAACCGAACGCCGCTGGAAAGAAACCACGCCGCAATGGCCCATCATGCACGCCGTCCTGAAAGGAATCAGCCGCGATCAAATGATGGCGCGTCACAAGGCCAATCACATCCAGGTGGTTTATGCGCCGAGCGAAAAGCAAACCCACCGCGCCTGCCGGATCAAAGCGGCTGCGTTGGACGAACTCGGCCTGCGAGTTCATTTGTGCGGGGATGTAAATCTTGGAAGCTAAAACTGAGCGCTCCTTCCGATGGCTATTCCCGGGCGCTTAAACCCGCTTACACCACCGGTATCGCCCGATTCTGCCTCCTCGACGCCTCCTTGTTAGGCGCTGGCCTTCCTCCCGCCCGCAACTGTAAACCAAGACTTTCGATCACGCTGGAGCGGCGGGCGGCGTCTCGCAAGAGCGCCACAATTTATTGTCCACGACAACGCGGCGCCTTTCTCGCGAAGTTCATTCCCTGCCTTGAAATATCCGGGTTATGCTGCTCCTCCGCTCGCCAAAGGGCGCAGCAGCAGTGCGGCGGTCGTGCGATTCTCCACGGCAAGCTTTGCCAGAATGCGTTCGACATGTTTGTCGATGGTCCGCGGGCTCGCGTTCAGAATCACGCCGATTTCACCATTTGTTTTTCCAAGGGCGAGCCACTGCCCCACTTCCTTTTCGCGTTCGGTTAGCTCTTCCGCGCACTGGGCGGGGTCTTGGGCGTTTCGAACCGGGCCGCTGGCGATAATCGCGCTCACGAATTCCGCGTTTTCTCGCGCTGCAATTGCGTGCGGCCGCAATAAACCAAGCATCGTGCGATCACGTTCGCTGAAATCCCGGCGCTCCCGCAGGTAATTCAGCCCGCCCAGCAACGTTCCGCGGCGAGACATGGTGGCGGCGATCAGAAGATAGCGGCAGTTCACGGGTTTAAGCGCCTCGCGCAAGTGAGGAGCCTCGTCGAGCTGTCTTTGGGATATGAAGTCCGACAGGCGAAGCGGCGAAGGATCTTTTGTCCGCGCAAAGTATTGCGTGAAAGGGTAGAGGTGCATGGTTCGCGCCCAAACCTCGCGGATTTTTGGGGTGCTCTGCCCGTCCGATTCAATATAATCAAGAACGCTTCCATTGGATTTTGGGGCGCTGGTTTGCCAGGCAAAACAGTCCGCGGGAATCGCTTTCAGCATAATGGCGCAAACGGCTTTTCTGAACTCCTCAATTGTCCGGTGTTCATATAGTTGGCCGATGCAAATCTGCAGGAGGTTCAAATCGGCAACCGACAATCGCATAACGATCCTTTCTGGTGCGTACGTGGGTTCACGTATTGTCAGCCGAACCGGCAGCAATCATAAAACGGGGCATGCTCAATAAGCGCGCCGTTCTAACCACCAGGCCTTCCTCCGGCCGGAAGTGGCTCGACCAACCGCGGAGAATACGTAGCGACTTTCGGAGTTCTGTCGGGTTTTTTGAAAAAAAAAGCGAACAAATCAATGATGCCGGCGAATCTCGAGAGACGGTCGCTTTCCGGTAAAGGTTTGCGATCACGCCATTTAAGCGCCATCGGCATTCATCTGTTTCTGGGGCGGGAGGCGTGGCGCGCAAAGTCGAATTTCCCCGCTTCATAGCGCGGGAAGCAGGGTCGAGGGTTCAACTGTGTCCGATCGAGCTTGCTTAACAGGAAAACACAGATCGAACGAACAGATATGAAAAATAAACCTCTTATCGCCTCCCTTTTCGGCGCGGCTTCGGTCGCGTTTTTATTAACGAATCGGGCCGACGAAGTGACAGATTGGAACACCATCATGGTTAAGACCTTCGCCGCGAATAATGCGTCCCCACTCGCTGGAACACGTTTTGGCGCGATCGTCGAGGGTGCAGTCTTTGACGCTGTCAACGGAATCGATCGCCGCTATACACCCGTGCATGTGCCACCCAATGCGCCCCCCGGTGCTTCGAAGCAGGCGGCTGCCATTCAGGCTGCCTACGGAACTCTCTCAGCTCTTTTTCCCCCTTCAAAGCCAACCCTGGACGTGCAGTTAGCAAATTCGTTAGGTGCGCTGCGCGGAAGTCAAAACTCGATCGCCAACGGAATTGCCTGGGGCCAGAGTGTGGCGAGCCAAATTCTCGCCTGGCGCGCGACCGACGGCATTACGCCGGCGCCCCCGCCCTACTTTGGCAGCACGGATGTGGGCAAATGGCGGCCGACGCCAGACAATCCGGCGCCCGGGGCCGCTCCACAGTTCGCCACGATGCTTCCGTGGGTCCTCACTTCGCCCTCGCAGTTTCGGCCGCCGGGTCCGCCAGCTCTCGGTTCATTGCAATATGTGTTTGATTTTGTCGAAACCAAGCTCATGGGGCGCAGCGACAGCGCCGAGCGAACCGCGGATGAGACGCTCTTTTCGCAATTCTGGAATTCCAGCACCGTTGCGTATTTTTGGAATACAGTGGGCGAGAGACTGTCACAGCAACACCATTTCAGCCTTGAAAAGAATGCCCGCTTTTTCGCCTATTTGAACATTGCAATGGCTGATTCGGCCATAGCCTGCTGGGACGCGAAGTATCACTACTCGTTCTGGCGTCCAATCACGGCCATTCGATTGGCGGACACGGATGGAAACGACGATACAGTCGTGAGCCCCTTATGGCTGCCGCTGCTCACCACGCCCATGCACCCCGACTACCCGTCGGGTCACTCGACGGTCAGCGGCGGCGCGACGACCGTGCTGGCGAGTTATTTCGGAGCGAACACCTCGTTCTGGGTTGATTCCGATTTGATGCCGGGAGTAGTTCGTAATTTCAATAGCTTCGACGAAGCTCGCGACGAAATTGCTAATGCCCGAATCTTCGCCGGAATCCATTTCCGAACGGCTTGTGTGGATGGCTTTGCCACAGGCACATCGGCGGGAAACTACGTCCTCCAAAACGCGCTCCAGCCAGTGCACGACGGGGGCCATGATCACGACGACGATTAGTTCAGGGATGTGAACAGAAAACCGGTGATGAGCCGCCACTGACCTGTCGGCTCATTCACCGCGGATGCGCTCTTACGGGGCGAATTGAGATCAAGTTGCGCCGGGTTATCTTACGACGAGTTCCTTAAACTCTTCGCCGTAGCGCACCTCCAACGCATTATTAAACCAATTGAGCATATTGATGTAACCTGCCCGGAAAGTTAGTTCGATAATTTCCGGCGCTGTGAAAGCTGTCTTCAGGCGCGTATGCCGGCGATTTCGCGCGCAATGCTCTCTTCCTGAATCCCGGCAACACAAATCAATGGCTGAAACTTAAACTCGTGGGAACAAAAGCCAATCGCGCGGCCATCGGCGCACGCCTCAGGATTGCCTTGCGAACACCGGAAGGGACGCGAGAGATCTATCGCACCGTCAATAGCGGTGGATGCTTCGGGGCAAATCCTCTGCGGCAGGAAATCGGTCTTGGCGATGCGACTTCCATCGATGCTGTCGAAATTGGGTGGCCTGGATCGAGAACTCGGCAAACTGTGAAGGGCCTGGAACTCCGTCGTAGTTATAAAATTCGCGAAGGAGAGGTTTAAACATGCGTACGAGCGGGTGCAGCGTGATTCGGCGAGCCGGGACAAGAGTGAGCTGAAGCAGTCTTCAGTCCAACCGCTCCGAGGGAGGTATCTCGAACGATTGACCACAAAATCGCAAGGCCGAATTTTTATCATCAAGACCGTGGGAATCGATTGGATTCGTGCCTCTGACAATTATCTCGAGTTACACCAGGGAGGCAGAATCCACCTCCTGCGCACGACGCTTACCGCTTTGGTGGACCAACTTCCGCCAGATCAATTTGCGCAAATCAGCCGTTCTCTCCTGGTTAACGCCGATCGAGTCATAGAGATTCGGACAAAGACTCACGGGGATTATCTTGTTCTCCTGCGCGATGGAGCGGCTCTCTCGGGCAGTCGCAATTATCGGCAGAGTCTCGAGAGAATTCTGGATATCC
>DASYTB010000600.1:0-2113 GCA_036002705.1 Verrucomicrobiia bacterium | reverse complement strand
GGTTTTCAGTTTTCAAACCCGCCGTTATTTGACAGCGGCGGGCTGGACCCTTTGGGAGATGTTGCTGGCGTATGGGGCCCTCGCCCTGCTCCGCCCCGAAGGAGGTCCTCCGGTCGGTGCTTTTTTCGTGGCCGCGTTGCTCCAGTCCGTTCTGGTCCTCGCACTGGCCATGCATTTTGCGTCTCGCCTCTACATGGTCACCCTCGGCGTCATTGGCGGATTGCTGCGGATGACCGCTTTTCTCCTCCTGCTTCTCGGAGTGCAGGATTTTGAATTCACGCGGCTGCTTGTCCAGGCGAGTCAATGGTTCCTCCCCACGGGATGGATTAATTACATGCTCATCCACGGAGCCGGCGACCAGGTCACTCTCGCGCTGCTCATCCCGATTGGGGCGATCATTTACCTCGCGCGCTATTCGTTCGATCGGCTGCGGAGTGTTTATTCGCTCGAAGGGGTGGAAGTTGTTCCTTCCTTGCGTCCCGGAACCTCGGCCAGATCGGAGGAAGAGGAACTGGGAGAAGGCGCGTTCGCGCGTCCCGGCCCGACCGAAATCGAAGAGCATATCGCGGCGCGCTCGTTCCTTGAAGGAGTGAACTGGGAAAATGCGGGCTGGCTCGAACGCTTCATTGGTCGGCTGCTTAACCCGCGGGAACGGGTCATCGCCGAATTCCTCGTCGCCCAAAATCCCGGATGGACCGGAAGCCTGCGTCGGAGTTTCTGGATCTGGGCGACAGCCTGTGTCGCTGTGGCGCTGCTGGGCCAGTTTGGAGGCACCGTAGTTTTTTTCGCCGCTTACGTTCTGGCCACCGCGAGCATGCCACTTTTCGGCGGCGACTGGCGGGGAATGCGCCAGGTGGCCAGCGCCGGGGTGTACATTCCGGCATATTCGCTCTACCCGATCAGCTTCAACGCGATTGCCCGGATCTTTCTGAAAGTAAACATAATTCGAATCGGCGCGGCTTTCCCGCTGATCGTCAGCTTTGGAGCACTCTCGGCCTACCGGCTTGAAACCGATCCGGTCGCCGGAGCCCTGGTGGCGCTCAAACTGCTCGCCATCTTTGTTTGCCTGCAACCGCTCTTTGTCCTGGTCCCGATTTCGAGCACCACCAATGATACCTCGCGTCTGCATGTTCTTTGGTGGATTTTCATCTTCGCGCCGATCCTGATCGTAATTTTCGGAGCCGCCGCCGCGGTTTTCCTGAGCGGAACCGCCCTCGGCACGCTCACGAGTTACGCCGTTTTAGGCGTGCTTTCGACGACGTTGTTTTTGCTGTATCGTCGGGCTTATCGACGGGGCAAGTTCGATTTGCTCAGCCAGCGCACGAGACAGAGTTGATTTCAGATGTTTGCCGACCTGTGCGAACAAACGCACGTTCGCGCGAATCGAAAGATTGAAGTAAACGAAAAGCGTTGCTTTAGGTGGTACGATTATGGCTTCATTTCGCGATTAAATACGAACGTTCGACCGGGGAGCTTGGGATATGCGGGACGAATTGTGAAACGGTACAGGATGCATATTTATTATTCAGGGAAAGTTCAAGGGGTAGGTTTTCGCTACACGACCAAGGATGTGGCCACCGGTTACGAAGTCACCGGCATTGTTCGCAATCTGGCGGACGGCCGAGTGGAATTGATGGCCGAAGGCGCCCGGGAAGAGCTGGAAGTCTTTCAGCAGGGAATCCGTGAGTCGGGGTTGGGCCGCCTGATCTCAAACGAGCGCGTCACCTGGGAAGAAGCCAGAGGAGAATTTCGCGGTTTCGAAATTACGAGTTAAGTTGCGGAAGAGATTTAGATGCGGTACGCGATCATAGCAGATATTCACGCCAATTACGAGGCGTTTCAGACGGTCTTGGAAGACACCAAGGCCATGAATTGCACTCACTATTGCTGCCTGGGCGACGTGGTGGGATACAACGCTAACCCCAAAGAATGCCTGGACATCGTCCGGCAAATGGGAATGCCCTGCGTGAAGGGAAACCACGACGAGTATTGCTCGGCGGAAACCGACCTTGAGGGTTTCAATCCGCATGCTCAGGAAGCGATCAACTGGACCCGCGAACAACTGACCGAAGATGACCGAAAATGGCTAAGAGAACTGCGTTATATTCGCCTC
>DASYTB010000599.1:0-4696 GCA_036002705.1 Verrucomicrobiia bacterium | reverse complement strand
GGCGAAAATCGATCCAGAACGCCGGCGCAGGGACGCTTTACCGACGAGTTCGGCGGTTATGGGGTGCACCTCTATCGCATCGAAACGAAGAATTGACCAAAAAAATTCGTCATTCAACGATGCGGCTCACGTAACTCCGATCGCGTAGTTGTGATGATAAAGTTGATGAAGCGAGTCTTCGAATTGGGGAGGTTCAAGGTTTTGGCCGGGGCCAAGTCGGCTTTTCGCCGACTGGAACGAACGCGACCGTGCGTAAATCAAGAAGCGCATTCCGGACTGTCCCTTCGGGTGCCAATGTTACTCGATTCTGGCCCGGGTCGAGGTGGATGGCGCCGATTTTTAGTTGTTTATATTCGCCCCAATCGTCGCCGGTAGCGCCGATAGTTCCGCCGAGTTGGCGCGTTCCAACGGTCAGAATAAAGCTATTACCGGCGGCCGAACGGGCGCAGGCGTAGTCCAGGTAAACGTCAAAGTCGCCGCCACGATCCACGCGCATGTTCCAGGCAGCATGGTCATCCTTCCCATACCAGTAGCCGATATTTTGGAACGACGTTTCGAAAGTGATGTCGCCGCCATAAATCTCCGCCCGGCTGGCGGAGAGCATCAGCGTGCCATTGGAGGCCGGCGTGATCAGCTGCGGTGCGTTCCCCTCCAGCTTTTTCGGCGTCACCCCAGACTTCAGAAAGGCCAGGAGATCGCCCATCTGTTGAAGGTCGATCGCTTGTTCCATTCCCTCCGGCATCAGCGAGAGACTCAAGGCGCGGATCTCTTTGATCTGTGACCGAAGCACCGTTTCGGCCACGCCATTTCCCGTCACGACGGTCAGGCTGTTGCCCGTTTCACCTTTGATCACCCCGTTGAGCGAACGATCGTCCTTCAGCTCAATTTGGTAGTTAATGAAACGCGGTTCGATCACGGCGTTTGGATCTAAAATATTTTTCAGGAGATAAGCTGCATCCTTCGAACTCAGCGCCGCCAGATCGGGTCCGACCTCGTGACCGAGTCCGCGTAACAGGTGGCAGGCCGCGCAATTATTTGAGAATACTTCCGTTCCCGCGACTGCGTTTCCGCTCAGAGCCAGGGCCTCTTCGTATCGCTTCAGCACTTCCTGCCGGCCAGTGGATGCTTCGGAAAAAATCTCGCTGGCGAGTCGCCGAATCTCGCCATTCGGGCTCGAAACAAGACGCTGCCGATTGGCCAGGGAAATCTCGCGAGCACCCACCCGTCCGGCCTTCATTCCTTCCAGCAAGCCGCGAGTCCACTCTTCCCGTTCCGAAAGAAAATTTACAATCGCGGCGCGAGCATCGGGCGCCATTTGCGACCAGTTCGCGAGGAACAGTTCCGCGATCTCAGCCCCTCGTTGCCGCCGCAACGAGGAGAGGGCTGCTTTGCGCAAGGTCTCGGATGCATTTCCCGCCGCAACCTCACAAAGAACAGCCACTTCCTCCCGCGCAGCAGCACCGCGGCCGATGAGCTTCAGAGCCGCTGCGCGCGAACTTTCCGGGGCACCTTCATTCGCGGCTACCTGCCGGGCAAACGCGAGAGTTGATTCAAAGCCCGGTTTCAGCGCGTTCCCTTCGTTCGAAGAAAAATAGTCGCCCCTTTCATTTCGTTCGAGCGCTTCGAGCAGGCTCGTCAGAGCGATTAGGTTCCCAATTTTCGGCGTCGCGTTTTCCGGAGGCAAAATCACCGCCAAGGCACGCCCGATAAGCCGCGCATCCTTCGACCCAGCCGCCGTGGCCGCCAGTGCTCCGATCCATTCCGAACGCCCGGGAACAGACTGATCAAGTGCCATGATCGCCTCCAGAATTTCAATCGAGTGGAACGAGGAGGAACTTAGAATAGCGGCGCGAAGCTCCGGCTGATCCGGTGAGGCTTTCGCCATTTCCGCCAAGGCTTTCCCGGCTCGTTCATCACGTGAATTTCCAAGTGTCAGGGCGAGCTGCCGTCGCACAACCCGTGAAGGATCCTCCGTGAGCTGGACGAGGCGATTGATCAAACCGTCCGCCGAGTCCCTCGACGGAATAAGAAACTCGTCGGCCTGGCGAACTGCTTGCGCGCGGACTTGATCGTTTGGATCCTGAAATGCCGCTCGAACCATTTCAACATCCAGGTGCCCCAGACCGTCGAGAACAGCCAGCGCCTGCGCGCGAACCTGCGGCGCAACGGCTGCTGTGCTGGCCAGTTTTTTTAGGGGAGCAACACTGCCGCCTTCGTTTCTTCGTAGCAGCTCGATATGCACTCGATCCCTTTCCGTGCCGTTCCCACTGTTTAAAGCCTCGGCCAGCTCAGCTCCTACAAGTTTGGTAAGATCGCGGGTGGGCGGCAAAAACGCTTTCGCCGGGTAAACCCGGTAAATCCGTCCCTTGTCGGACCCGGCCCGGATATCGATCTGCGCGAGCCTCGCCGCCGGAATCCAGCGCGGGTGCTCGATCAGAAAACGGTACATATCCACCACATAAAGCGCGCCGTCGGGACCCGTTCGAACTTGCACCGGGCGAAACCAATTGTCCGTCGAAGCCAGAAATTCGGCGTTCGTTTCATCTTCAGCGCGATGGCTCGACCCTCCGTCGCTCGAGAGAATCTCGCGATGCACCAGGTTGTGTACCGGTTCGCAAACAAAGGCATTCCCGTAGTATGCCGCCCCCAGGAGAGTATCGCGATAGATCCCCAATCCGCACGCCGAGGTGATGTGATTCGCCGCCTCAGGATCATTAAACCGCGCCAGCAAATGGCTCGCCGGATAAACCCTCCCCGAGTCCGAATAGGATGGCAGATATTTCGCGCTCTCCGGCGCGGCTATATGCGGGTTCCGGCGCAGGTACCGCTCCGGCATCGGAAAATAAAGGAGCGACTGGCTGTTGTTGCAGCCAAACCAATTGTCCCAATCATCCCGGACGCGCCCCTGCTGGGTCAAACCGCTCACCGTTGCAAAGACGCGCGTCGCCGGATGAAACCTGAAATCGTGGCCGCGAATGTTCGTTTCGTGGCTTCCCGGCGGCTCGGAGCCCGGACGAATATTGCCGCCGAGCAATCCATCCGCCCCGTAAATCCAATTATCCAGCCCGAGGCTCAAGCTGTTCACGCGCGCCTGGTAATTGTCCGTTGGAAAGCCAGTGAAAACTTTCTCGATCTTATCGGCTTTGCCATCGCCGTCCGTGTCTTCCGCATAAAGAATATCAGGAGCGGCGCAAATATAGACACCGCGCCCCCAGGCAGTGACACCCGTTGGAAAAGGAAGATTATCCAGAAAAATCGTCGCTTTGTCGTAACGCCCATCGCCATCGGTGTCCTCAAGAGATTTCACGCGCCCACCGGGTTGCCAATTCTGGTCGATGCCGGTGGGGTAATCGTTCATTTCACAAACCCAGAGTTTGCCGTCCGCGCCCCAATCAATTGCCACCGGATCGGCAATGAGCGGTTCGGATGCCACCAGATCGACCGCAAAACCCGGTTTCGTGCGCAACGCATTGATCGAATCCGCGGCCGAAAGCGGTTTGGTTCCTTCCGTGCCTTTCGGGGCGGTGAATGTTTTGGGTATCTCGGCGCTGGCCGTGTCTATTATTTTCTGCTCGAGCCCGGGCGCGAAACGCTGCGGCACATCGTAATAAATCATCGCGTCGCCGCCTTCGTATCCGCCTTCCTGCAGGACCCGTTCGCCCGGTATGTAACAGCGGGCGTCGTTCGCGTAGCCGTTCACCCAAAGCCGATTCCGGTCAAACTCCCGTTTCAAACGCAGCGAATAATCGACCACCGTTTCGCCGGGAAGAAAAACCATCGCCAGTTGATCGCCGAAAATCCATGTTTGGATCGGATAATTCAGCTTGGTCGGCAAAGCCTCCCCACGATCCAGTCGGGCCAGATTCACCTTCGCGTGATAGCTAATCGCATCCGTGCGTTTGGCCCGCTCCTCCCATTCCGCGCGCGTGCGCGGGGTGTCCAAAGGAAGGTCCACCCGCGCATAACGAATCGCCGGGCTGGCCGTGAGCGGAGTCAGTGTTCCCGCCGCGAGCCGTTTAATTTCCTCCGCGACTTGCCGCCCCTGATCAACACAAGCATTCACCTTGTCACCCGTGACGCCTGATTCGGGATTCGAATCAGCGCCGCACCCGACTGAAGCAATCGCGACCACGCCGGGGATCGCGTCCTGCACCGCCTCCTTGGCAAATCCCGCCCAATCACCGCTAACCTTGTTATTCGAGAGCGTGACGCAATGGCAGGCATAGCTAAAATAAATCGCGCGCAGTTTTCCCTCGAGATCGCGCACGAAAAGCACGGGCAAATCGTGATCCACCGGCCCTCCTTTCGTTCGCCGGTTGATCGAGAAATTCACGGTGCCGACGCCCCACGACAAGCGCGCCGGACGAATGTCCTTCACCGCCGCGAGAGCAACCTGCTCCAGCTTGTCGGTGAACTCGCGTGTGTACTGGTCGATATGCGCCTGGTGCTCCGGAGGAATCGGCACTCCGAACAGAGTCGGACAGACATTGCTCAACATCGGCGCCGTATGCGTGTGCGTCGCCGTGATCGTCAGGCGCTCAATCTTCAAATTAATCTTTGAAGCCAGCCGGCGGCCAATCTCCTGCGTCATGTAGTCCGGGATGCAAAGATTATCCGTCGCGATCAGAATCGCCGGCCCTTCCTTTCCATCCGCCTCATCCTCAAAAGCCAGCGCCTTCGCCCAGATTTTTTCCGT
>DASYTB010000598.1:0-10412 GCA_036002705.1 Verrucomicrobiia bacterium | reverse complement strand
CGGGCAATTCTTCAGCCAAATGGCGACCGGCTCCCCCGCGTTGATCTGGAATTTACTGGCAAGCTCATGCGCGACGGCAGCGGCATCTTGGGAAACCTGATCGTAGGTGATGATCTCTTCGCCCCAAAAGATCGCCGGTTTCCCGGTATTCTTCCGGGCCGATTGAGCAAAAGCAGTCGCTAAATTCATTCGCCGCGTTACATCGGGACGATCTTTTGGACTTTGCCCGTCGCGCCCACCAGGCCATTGCCATCGTTGGTGAAAATATAGAGTTCGCCTTCGGAATCCTGGCCGAAACCGGTGATGTAGAAATTCATCCCCTCTTTATGTGAATCCGGTTGGATTCGTTGCCAGGACCATTTGCCATCTGCATTCTTCGAAGCGACGAAAAGCGACCCGGCAGGCTTAACCATGAGGCGGGACCAATCCGCGAACACATATTTGCCGTCGAGCCACGGGATGGCCTTGCCGCGATAGACGAACCCCCCGGTGATGGAAGCTCCTTGAGCATCGGGATCGTTCGGGTGCGCCTTTAAATTCTTGTATTCGAAAATCGGGTCGATGAACGGATCGCCATTGGCGGCTTTCTTTGGGCAATCCTCGGACGCGTGAATCGAATCCTTCGGATTAAAACAATGAAACCCTTCGCGCACGTTCCAGCCGTAGTTGCCGCCCTTCACGATAATATCAACTTCCTCGAACGCGTCCTGGCCGACATCGCCGGCAAACAACTGATGAGAACCGCCGCTGTCGAAGGACATGCGCCACGGGTTTCTCATTCCGTAGGCGTAAATTTCGGGGCGGGCTGATTTGCCCACGAACGGATTATCGCGCGGGATGCCGTAGGGCTTTTTGCCATCCACGTCGATGCGCAAAATTTTGCCCAGCAGCGCCTGGAGATTCTGGCCGTTGCCTTCGGGCGGACGTTTGCCCTGGTCCATTCCGTTGCCGCCGTCGCCGACCGACATGTAAAGGAATCCATCCGGCCCGAACTGGATGCAGCCACCATTGTGATTGAAGTAAGGTTTATCGATTTCGAGGACGACGCGGTGCGATTCGTCACGAGCCGTAAGTCCATCGGAATTGGCGATGAACTCGGCCAGCCGCATGGTATGGTCCCAATCTTCCGGCGCGGTCGGCCGTTTGGGAGCGCTGTACACAACGTATAATTTCTTGTTCTCGGAGAATTTCGGATGCAGCGCGACGCCCAGCAGACCGCGTTCATCGAAGCCTTGATTGATCTTGGTTAATCGCGGACGCAGATCCAGAAATGGCCCCTCCGCCCGCTGGCCCTCTTTATTTACGAGGTAGAGGACGCCCACCTGGTCCGCGACCAGCAGCGAGTCGTTCGAGTCCGGCAGCGGGACCATTGAAGTCGGGGAGACGAAACCCTCCGCGAAGGGCCTGACTCTGAAGGTCTGATCCGAAGCCGTGCATGGCACTATCGCGGCCATCGCAAAAACTCCCCAAAACAGAAGCAAATCTCGGAAATTCACCCGGCGACTATAGCGAGCGATCAATTTTGCACAAGGCGAGTGTGTCGCCTGTTTCGTCTGATGATCATGGATTTGGGATCAAGCCCACTAAGCCCCGGAGATTTTCAGACGTTTCCGGATGACGTGCCGATATCTACTTTCGATTTCTCCCGAGCCTAATGGGCAAGCCCTCCGCTCGGACGGTGGCGTAATCCAGATTGTCCTTTCGCTAGTCCAAATATTGGTAAACGTCCCGCACCGGCGTCGACTCTTGTTCCTCTGGTTCGAAAGGCTCCTGGAGCGCCTGCAGGATTTCCAAGACTTTGTTTGACTTTGTTCGCGAACAAGCATCCATGCTGGCGGCGGTGCCATTCTGCTTTTGTGCCTGGCGCAATAACGTCCGCTGCCTGGCTCAGGTGCTCGTCGACATGAAAGTAATCGCTGAAATCGACTCTCATTTTCCCTTGGCAAACAGTAGTTAAGGCTGTCCTGTTCAGATCCCGAGAGCCGAAGTTATAACGTGACAAATAGCGCGGCGCTTCAACACGCTTCAGGGCCTCAACGTCTGTTATTGGGCCGGAGAATCGCAACGCTCGCGACGCGAGTTTTTCTTCCCAAGCCGGACGATCTGCTTAATGATAACGGTCATCACGGACTCGGAGGTTCTCGTCCGATGGCCCCACGGGCGCTCGGCTTCATCGATCTCGTCGAGAAAGCGCCGGAACAAATTTAGCACATGATGAGTTCACATTTTTTGAATCGATTGGCGGTTTGCAGTTGGTCGCTGCAACCGAAATCACCCGAAGAATTGATTGATCAGGTCCAGCAAGTTGGACTGAAGACGGTTCAGATCGCGCTTGACCCCATTCGCGAAAATCCGGAGGTGTGGGCCAAGACGAAGGAACTCTGCTCGCAGAAAGGAATCATCCTCGTTTCAGGGATGTTTGGCACGATTGGCGAGGATTACACAACGATGGAGTCGATCCAGAGAACCGGCGGCGTGGTGCCGGACGCCACCTGGGCTGATAATTGGAAGAATATTCAACAAACGGCTGATCTGGCCAAAAGCATGGGCGTTCGCCTGGTGACTTTTCACGCAGGGTTTCTTCCCCACGACCATTCCGCGCCGGAATTCAAGAAGTTGGTCAGCCGCATCGGGCAGATTGCGGATCATTTCAAACGCAAGGGCCTCGAACTGGCATTCGAGACGGGACAAGAGGATGCGGATGATCTCGAGCTGTTCCTGATTCAACTCAATCGTCCGAATGTGGGCGTGAATTTCGATCCGGCGAACCTGATTCTCTATGACCGTGGCGATCCGATCGATGCATTGCGCACACTCGGAAAACGCTTGCGACAAGTCCATATCAAGGATGCGCTTCGCACCAAAACGCCCGGTGAATGGGGTCAGGAGGTTCGGGTTGGCACGGGCGAAGTGGATTGGCAGGAGTTTTTCGGCGCGCTGGATTCACTGCGCTTCGCCGGCTTCTGTTGCATCGAGCGCGAAGCCGGGACTCAGCGCCTGGCTGACATTAAGACCGCTCGGGAATTTATCGCCCAACTTCCGAGCTAAACATGCAGCCTGAACGCACGATTAATGTCGGAATCGTCGGGCTCGGGTTTATGGCCGCGACGCACGTCAAGGCTTATCGCCAGATTCCCACCGCACGCATTCACAGCGTTTGCAACCCGAGCGGGCGCAATCTGGACGGGGATTTGACGAAGGTCGGCGGGAATATCAATGCGAACGATCCGGTCCGCCTCGATATGTCGGAGGTGAAAGGGACGCGTGAGTTTCAGGATTTGCTCAACGATCCAGGAATCGATCTGATCGACATCTGCACGCCCACCCAGCAACACCCCGACATGCTCGGCGCTGCTCTCCGCGCGGGAAAACATGTGATCTGCGAAAAGCCGCTCGCACGCAGCTCCACGCTGGCGCGCGGGATGGTGGAAGCGGCGCGAGGGGCCAAGACATTTGCCATGCCCGCGATGTGCCTGCGTTTTTGGCCGGAATGGGCGTGGCTCAAGGAGACAATCGAGAAGAAAAGCTATGGGCGTGTTCTGAGTGCTCGATTCCGGCGGGTCGCCGAACCGCCAAGCTGGGGACAAAAACATTTTGCGGAAGGCACGAAATCCGGCGGGGCGATTCTCGACCTGCATATTCACGACATCGATTTCATCCAGTTTTGCTTCGGGATGCCGCGGCGGGTCTTCGCGAGCGGCTATGTGAAATACACGGGCGCGATTGATCACGTCGTCGCGCAATTTGAAGTTGGCTCCGGCGCGATGGTGCATGCGGAGGGCGGTTGGGCCATGTCGCCCGGTTTCGGCTTTAGCATGTCCTACACGGTGAACTTCGAGCACGCCACGGTTGACTATGATCTCGTCCGCCCGCCCGATAATCTCCTTCGGCTGTTCCGCCCGGGCCATCCAGCGGAAACGGTGAAGTGCATTGGCCCCGACGGTTACGTGGGCGAATTGAAGCACATCTTCCAATCCATTCTCACGGGGCAAGCGCCTTCCGTCGTCACGATGGAAGACGGCCTGCGCGCCATTCAAATCTGCGAGGCGGAAGAAAAATCAATCGAATCGGGCGCGATTGTTGAGATCGGACGATGATCGATGGGCATTTTACGCGGACCGTTTATGGCCGGCGCTAAATGCCATCTGTGACACCGGACCACTTGAGCCGACTTAGGCCACCTTTTCTTGAAATTGAACTTTACGCCGTTCGGGCCCCACGTTCTGTCGAAAAAACACCGCGACATTGCCAACGCGCATGATCAGTTGCGCGCCGGTTCTCTCCGCGATTTGGGGAGCCAGCGTTTTCTTCTCTTCCTTGAACTCGGCGAATTTTATTTTGACCAATTCGTGGCGGGTGAGTTCCTCATCGACCGCCTTGAGGAAAGCTTCGCTTAAACCCTGCTTGCCGACTTTCAATTGGGCGTCGAGGCGCTGGGCCATGCCCTTCAGCTTTCGAAGCTGGGCATTCGTTAATTTGTCAGACATCGTTAAACTTTCACGCGAGACTGGCGCCATTTATCGAGCCCCACAGCCAGGATAATCACCACGCCAATGATGATTTCCTGCATGTAATTGGGCCAGTCACTCTGGGTTGAACCGCTGCGCAGGACCGACATGGTCAGCGCGCCGATCATCGAACCTAAAATACTGCCGGTCCCGCCGTTCAAGCTGGCCCCTCCGATCACCACCGCCGCGATCATGTCCAGTTCGATCCCGATCGCCGTGCTTGGGTCACCTTGCCGGAGCCGGGAGAATTGCATCACGCCCGACAATCCGAAAAACACGCCGGCCAGCGTGTAGATGCCCGTCTTCACCAACCGCGTTCGAATCCCGCACAAACGGGCGGTCGCCTCATTGGAGCCAATCGCGAAGATATAACGGCCAAAGATCGTGCGGCGCATGAAAATCGCGGTGATGATGGCGAGATCAATCGCCAGGGCTATCCCCGGGGAGACAAACCAGCTCGCGGGATTATCCGGGTCGGGATCCGCCATGAGAATTTCCACAGCCGAAATCGCGGCGTTCGGAATATTGACCGTCTGATTATCGGCCAGCCATTTGGCGAGGCCGCGCGCGATGCCAAGCATGCCTAGAGTGACAATGAACGGGGTCATGCGGAAAACCGAAATGATGCTCCCGTTAAGCAGGCCGATGAGCGCTCCAAACCCAACCGCCGCGACGAAGGCGACGCTCGCGGAATGACCGTGCGCCACCAACCACGCGGCGAGGACGCTGGTCAGCGCAATGACCGATCCAACACTGAGATCAATCCCGCCGCTGACGATGATCATGGTCATGCCGAGAGCGCCGATCGCGACGATCACCGTTTGGGTCAGAATGAGCTTTAAGTTGTAAATGCCGAAAAAGGTCCCACGCACTTCCGCCGGCATAATCCCCGCAAAAAGGCCGGCCACAAAAAGCAGGATCAGGAATGGACCAACCACATTGAGCACGGAGCCGACGGCAAATCTGCGCGCGCGAGGCGCTGCCATGGCCGGAACATTCTCCGTCACAACCGAGCTTTGGGACATTGCTGCCAGTGTAGGTGAAGCTCCTTAACGCAACAAATATAAACTCCTACAAAACGTACTCGCCGTACTCGCTGAGTCGTTTGATTCACGTCCACGGAAAAGAAAAAACGCTCGCCTCTAATAGAGACAAGCGTTTTCTTTGTGCTCTGGCTGGGTGTGGGCGATCAAGCCGTGGCTCTGCGGCCGATGAGTAACCGGTACAGTGCCAGCAATATGATCGAGCCGCCAACTGAAGCCAGAAAACCGGCGGGTTCCCCTTCTGCATACCATCCCGCCGCGCGTCCGATAGCGTAGGCCACAAATGCGCCCGCGACACCAATCAGGGCGGTCACAATGAATCCGCCCGGGTCGCGGCCAGGCATCAGCACCTTCGCCACCAAGCCTACAACAAGGCCGATTAAGAATGTCCAAAGAAGTTCCATAAAACTCTCCTTTTTCTCTTAATCGAACGGTACGCCCGGAATCTCCCCCTTCAATGAACGGCCAGGCTGTTTGTAGCCTGCGCAAAAACCTTAGTGAAGGCCCTTCATTTTCACGGAGTTGCACTGAAGCGCTTACTGAATCGCCGCGCTGCGCACGTTTTCTCACTCAATGCCGCAGGCGCCGTTCGCGCGCCTCGAAAAAACGGGCCAGCCCGCCCGCGTAAGCTTCGCCAGTTTTGAGCTGAATGGAATCAATCCGAGCGCTGGTGAACAGCTTGCGGAGTTCCTGCTGAGCTTTGCCCTGCCGCTCGGCGAACGCCTTGCGTTTGCGGGCATCGCCCGTGTTAATCTCGACCACTTCGCCCGTTTCGGCGTCCCGCAGAACGATGTAACCGAGCGGCGGCAACTCGAGTTCAAATTTGTCCACGATCTGAATCGCGATGACATCGTGTTTCCTGTTGGTCTGCTTCAGCGCCGAGGCTGAGGCTTGTCCGAGCGTTTGTGAAAGAACCGCGTTGCGCCGCAGGTGCGCGGCAATATTAGCGCGCGTCGGCGTACTCTGTCCCAGAAAATCCGAAACGACAACGGCAATGGCGCGATGCGGCGTCACTCGGTTCAGAAAGAGCAGCGCGGAGTCCAGATCGGTCCCGTGCTTCTTTGGTTCGTAGAACAGAATCTCGCGAATGACCCGCAGGACGTGCTTCCGTCCTTTTTTCGGTGGAATGTACTTTTCGACCTCGTCCGTAAAAAGAATCAATCCGACCTTGTCGTTATTGCGGATCGCGGAGAACGCGAGAACGGACGCGATTTCGGCGGCCAGTTCGCGCTTCGTTTGTTCGCCGGAACCGAATAGCCCAGACCCGGAGAGATCAACCACCAGCATGACTGTGAGTTCACGTTCCTCGACAAATTTTTTCACGAAGGGGTGGTTCATCCGTGCGGTCACGTTCCAATCGATGCTCCGCACTTCATCGCCAGGCTGATACTCGCGCACTTCTTCGAAGTTCATCCCCTGTCCCTTGAAGACGCTATGGTACTGGCCCGCCATGGTTTCATTCACCAACCGTAGCGTGCGCAGCTCGATCTGCCGGATTTTCTTGAGGATTTCTTTGGGGATCATGGCGCGGCGAGTAACGGCTCGTTGCTTTTCTGTCCGGCTCGGCGCTTGCCCCTGGAACTGAACAGTGTAACGTTTTGGCTCATGAGCGATAAACAACTCGCCTTGAAGTCAATTGCGAACTTTCCCGACAACGCCAGCCTTAATGATATTGCCGAACGTTTGGAATTTCTGGCCGCGATCGGCAAGGGGGACTTGACCAGATTGAGCGCGGGGAAGCAATTCCGCATGACGAAGTTAAACGGCAGTTGACGACTTGGCTTTCAAAATAATCTGGTCGGAGCTGGCGCGGGCCGACTTGGAATCGATCGTGCTGTTTATCGCCCACGACGAGCCGAGCGTGGCAGAGTCTTTCGGTTATCTCCTGATCTCGAAAATGGAGATACTGGCGCAGTTTCCGCGATTGGGCCGAGTTGTGTCGAAAGAAAATGATGAAACAATCCGCGAGATTGTTTTTCGCCCGTACCGCATTATCTACAGAGTTCTGACGGAAAGACATATAATTGCCATAGCCCAAATCTGGCAAGGCGCCCGGGGCGAGCCGGAACTTTCGAGGCCGTTGGATTTTTGACCGCACGAGGCTTCCGTCCATCCGGAAATCTATCTCCGCGTTCTTCGCTCCTTCCACTTCAGATTTACGGCACTGGCAGTTCATCGAAAATCTTCTGAATAACCGTTTCGCTGGTTTTCTCTTCCGCCTCGGCTTCGTAAGTAATGGCGATGCGATGCCGGAGAACGTCCATCCCAATGCTTTTTACGTCCTGCGGCGTGACATAGCCCCTGCCCTTCAGGAACGCATATGCCTTCGACGCCAGGGTTAACGAAATCGTCGCCCGCGGCGAGGCGCCCATGAGGATGAAGTCCTTCACGTCGATTTTGTATTCCTGCGGGTCACGCGTGGCGCAGACCAGGTCGACGATGTAATCCTTCACCTTATCGTCGATGTAGATATCGTTGATTACCTGGCGTGCGCGCAGAATTTCCTGCGCTTCGAGCACGGGGCGGACCTGGGGAAGGTTGTTCGTCCGCGCCATCAGCTCCAGAATCTGCCGTTCTTCCTGCCGGGTGGGGTAAACAATTCTCAGCTTAAGCATGAACCGATCGACCTGTGCTTCGGGCAACGGATAAGTGCCCTCCTGCTCGATTGGGTTTTGCGTGGCGAGCACCAAAAAAGGTTCTTCCAGTCGAAAAGTTTGCTCACCGATCGTCACCTGCTTCTCCTGCATCGCTTCGAGCAAAGCGCTTTGCACCTTGGCCGGCGCCCGGTTGATTTCATCCGCAAGGACCAAATTCGCGAAGATCGGCCCCCGGCGCGTGCTGAAATTGCCCGTCTGCGGGTTATAAATCTGCGTGCCAATGACATCGGCGGGGAGCATGTCCGGTGTGAATTGAAGGCGGGAGAACTTGACATTCAACGAGGCGGCCAGCGATTTCACCGCCAGGGTCTTGGCCAGCCCGGGCACACCTTCAAGCAGGACATGCCCGTTGGCCAGCAAGCCGATGCAAAGCCGTTCGAGCAAATATCTTTGCCCAATAATGACCTTGTTCAGTTCCGCAAAAAGGGGCTGCACAAATGCGCTGGCCCGTTGCACTTCCTCGTTAATGGCAGTAACACCCGTACTCATTGACGCACCGATTTCGAAATCAGCCCAGAACATGCCGCGAAGGCTGGCTTTTTTCAAAGCTTTTGATTCGCAAATTCTTGCCGATATATGATTGTGGCTGCAAAGTGGCAGCGCCGATTATCGGCGCACTTCAAAAGCTTTTGGACCGCCTACGCGGTCCTGTTGGCTTCGCTTGCTTTAACCGTGGGCGGATTTTCCGCTGGCCGCCCCATCCTGATCGGCCTTTCCATCGTCCAAAGCGCTTTCCTTTTTCTTTTCGCCTGCAGCCGCGAGAAAAGCCGGGTCCATGCCGATGAGTTGGCGGTTCAATGGCGCGCGTCGGAATCCACCTTGCGCGAGGTAAAACAGAAATTGGTGGATCAAAAGAGTGCATTCCAGACCGCCAGGACGGAAATTGCCACGCCGTCCCCGGCCGTCCCGGCGCCTTTCCCGCGCGAACTCGCGCACGAATTCAAAAACGCCCTGGCGGGAGTTTTTGGGCACGTCTCTCTTCTGCGGGAAACATCCAATCTGCCGGTTGAGGTGCGTGATCGCGTCGCCCTCATGGAGCAGTCCGCTCTCCGCGCCAGGCAACTTGCCTTTGATCTTTTTCCCCCGAGCGACGGTAGCCCTCCTCGAAGCTCCCTGCCGGTTGCTCCTCCGCCGGTAAAGTCCAAACGGGAGCCAGCGAAAGTGTGGCCCCGCGGCTCCGGTCGCGTCCTCGTAATGGACGACGAAGAACCGATTCGCGTCCTGCTTGGCGCCATTCTCCAGCACTTCGGATATGAAGCAACCACCGTCGCGGACGGAACCGAAGCGATCCGCGAATACAAGAAAGCCCTCGATACCGGCAAGCCCTACAAAGCGGTGATTATGGATTTGGCGATCCCGATCGGAATGGGCGGCCGCGAAGCCATTGGAGAACTTCAGAACCTCGACGCCAATGTGCGCGCCATCATTTCCAGCGGTTACTCGGACGACCCTGCCTTCGTTCATTTTAGAAAGCACGGTTTCACCGGGCGCGTGGCCAAGCCTTACCGGGTGGAAGACGTGGGAAAAGTCCTGAACGAGGTGCTGAATGCATCCTCAAGAACAGGGTTAGAAGCCGCCGAAGCGCAATTGGCCGCCGCCCTCTCGTAAGGAATTCGATCGTTCCGGATTGGGTATTGCTGGAATCGCTTCAATCACTTCCTTAAAGCGCTTCGCCGACCGAATGGCATAATCCGAAGCGTTGTTGTTATAGACACGTGCGTTTCCTTTGCTCGCTTCACCAGCTCTTTAACTTTTCCGGCGATCTCCTGCAATTCCTTCTCTGAATAAAGGTAGTTGAAACGTTCCGCCACAAAGGCCGCATGGCGGGCGCGAAGATAGGCTTCGATCAGTTTCATGTTCTCGTTCGGTCGCCCAGCCGCGGTTCCGAAATTCCCACCACTGAAAATCAGTCACGTGGTATCGGGATCCATGTGTTTTGTTCTGGGCCAAAGCGGAGACATATTGGATTCGCCCAGGCGACGGACGGACGTTCGAGTTGCTTGATTTGGTTCGCTTCAAAGCGGGCGCGGAGGTTCGGCTCGGCTTTTCGCAGGTGCCTCCTTCGACGTTGTCGCGTATCTCCACGAATGCGCTGTCCTGATGGAGAATTACGCGGCTGACGTTCTCGGCGGTAATCTTGAGGTTTGCGAGGATATACTCATTACGCAGCGACTGAATACCTTAGGTCCAACCTCAATTAGCGA
>DASYTB010000597.1:0-3757 GCA_036002705.1 Verrucomicrobiia bacterium | reverse complement strand
AGCATATTCTCTGCCAAAAAGTAAGCTTCCTTAAGATGATTTCGCTCAAAGGCTCCCTTGAATGGGTCGTTGAGTCAGGGCAAAATTCGCGCGAATGCGTGATTTTCGCGCTCGAATCGTGATCTCAACGCGCAGACTGATTTCCGAGGGGGGGGAGGGAGCGCGGGTTTATTTACTTTGGCCCAGGGTCGAGGAAGACGATCTTCGCCTTTTGCTGCGGGACGGCGCTGAAGTTTTCGAGGAGACCTCCCGATGAAGGGGGCTCTTGCGTGTCGTTTTGGCCCGGCCCGGTGGGATCTTGCGTCAGCGCGGAGCGCAACGCGCCTTCCACTAATTGGCCGCAGTGAATCTTCATTGGCGGGAGCGGGCCCAGGTCGGCGGCGAGCTCTTCACCGGAAAGGCGCATCGCCTCTTCCGGGGTCTTCCCGCGAATCAGTTCAGTCGCCAGACTCGCCACCGCGATCGCCGTTTCGCATCCGAAGGTCTGGAAACTGGCGCGATCGATCACTTTCTTGCCATTCTCCTCTTTGAACTTGATCCACATCCGCACCATGTCGCCGCAACCGGGACTGCCGACCGTTCCGACGGCGTCGGCGGCGTCCATCTCGCCCATGTTTTTTGGATTGGCGATCGCGTCGGCGATCTTTTGCTGAAAATCTTTTTCCATCTTACTCCGTCCCTTCCATCGAATAGCGCCTTACCTTCGCGTCGACTTCCCTGGACCACGCGTCGATTCCGCCTTTCAAAGCGCGGACATTGGCAAAGCCATGCCCTAGAAAATAGGCGGCGGCATCCATGCTCTTCCTTCCAAGGTGATCATAGATCACGAGCAAGTCCGCGCGCGGCCAGCGGCCGAGCATTTCGGTCATGATCTCCTGCGTGAACAGCGTCGCTCCATCGATCCGCGCCGCGTCAAACTCTTCGCGCGTCCGGATATCAAGCAACCGCGTGGCAACTCCCTCGGTGCGCCAGGCGCTGAGTTCCGTCGGTTCGACGAGGATTTTTAAGTCGGCTTGATGGCTGCGTTCGATTTCCGCGATGACCTCGTTCACGTTGAGGTTGCCATTCCTCGCGGCGAGTTGCACGAGCGTTTCCGCGGGACTAAAGCCGCAGCTGGAGCACCCTCCGATGTGATACTTGCGAAAGAGCGCTCGTTGGGCTCCAGGAAACGCCTCAAGCACGTCCTCCAGGGTCGATTCAGCGGTAATTCCTTTGGTTGTCTCGACGCTCATCTATGCTCCAAAGAACTGTTGTATCTTCCGCAACACCTCGACGAAATGGTCCACTTCCGCGTGTGTATTATAGAAGTAAAAGCTCGCGCGCGTCGTGGATTCAACGCCGAGCTTTTTCATCAGAGGCTGGTTGCAATGATGTCCTCCACGCAACGCAACGCCGCTCTGGTCCGCGAAAGTTACCACATCGTGGGCGTGCACTCCGTCGAGCAGAAAGCTGACCAGACCGGCGCGGCCGCTGGCGGGTCCAAAAAGGCGGATGCCTTTGAGTTCAGTCAATTTTTCGTAGGCATAGTTCGCCAGCTCCAGATCATGTTCCATGATCTGGTCGCGGCCAACCTTGTCCAAATAATCCATCGCGGCGTCCAATCCAATCACGTCCGCGATATTCGGAGTGCCTGCCTCGAACTTATGCGGCACCTTGTTCCAGGTGCTTCGGAAAAAATCGACGCTGGAGATCATGTCGCCGCCGCCCTGGTAAGGGTCCATTTTTTCGAGCAATTCCAGCTTCCCATAAAGGACTCCCACGCCGGTCGGACCGCACATCTTGTGCCCTGAAAGCGCGAGGAAATCGCAGCCAATTTCCTCCACATCCACCATGCGATGCCCGGCGCTTTGCGCGGCATCGACCAGGGTTATAACTCCCTGGGCGCGGGCCCGCGCACAAAGATCGGCCACGGGATTCACCGTCCCGAGGCTGTTCGAGATATGGGTCATGGCAAAGAGCTTAATGTCCCGCGTGAGCCATTCATCGAGCCGGGATAAATCGAGCACTCCACGGTCACCGGTGATCGGCAGGTAAACGAGCTGAATTCCGATGCGCTCGGCCAGAAGCTGCCACGGGACAATGTTGCTGTGATGTTCCATTTCGGTGAGCAGCACTTTGTCACCGCGCTTCAAAAATTTTCCGCCCCAGGAATGGGCAACCAGGTTGATGCCCTCCGTGGTGCCCCGCGTGAAAATGATCTGATCCGCGCTCTTCGCGTTCAAAAACTTCGCGGCCCGTGCGCGCGAAGCCTCGTAGGCCGTGCTGGCGCGATTGCTCAATTCATGAATGCCCCGATGAACATTCGCGTTATCATGCTCGTAGTAGCGCTTGAGCGTCTCGATCACGGCGCGCGGTTTCTGAGAGGTGGCCGCGTTATCAAAGTAAATCAGATCCGATCCGTTGACCTTTTGATCCAGGATCGGGAAATCAACACGGTACCGTTCTAAATCGGCCAGCACTCGGTTCTCCTCTAGTTGCACGCTCATACTCGATCAGGAGACTATAACACGGAGGGAGGGTGTCGGAAAATGAACTTCAAAGTTCGCGCGGAAGTTGCGGAAACTCAAACCTGCTTTCCGCAATTGGCGCAGATCGTAATCTTCTGAATTTTCTTCTGCCCGGGCATCACTTCTCCCACGGGAACACTTTTAAAATCCAGTCCGCCGCACAAACGGCAGCGCTTCTTCGGCCCCCCTCCTCCGGAGGAGGGTCGTCCGCAATACGGGCATCTGGCGAGCCTCCGCGGAAGGAACGCGCGGCACTTCGGGCAGACCTTCTGGCGATCAGCAGACATCTGTCCTGATACTACATAGCTGCTCAGGATTTCGCAAAAACTTCCTTTGCCGTTGGGCAAAGTCTCGGTCTTTGCTGGGCGGGGCCAAACGACGGCGAGACGACCGCCACTCGTCCCTGCGAGCTAGTATTTGCTCGGCCGAGCCTCACCCACCGAGATTAGTTCAAATAGACGAACTCATTGGAATTAAGGAGGGTGTGACAAAAATCAACGAGTGCCGCCGCGCTCGTCTGGCCTCCTGACGGCGGCAGGACGAGATTCAGCGTAACGGCGCCTTCTTCGCTAACTGGCGAAAGTTCATCAATCGTTTGCTCTTGCTTGGCAAAGAACGCTCCGATCAGAGATCTTTCCGAATCGGTGGGTGGACGGCCAAAGGCGATGCGGTAAGCGGTCTCGATCTGTTGGTTGCGGTCCGCACCCGCCTTTTGGAGCACTCTCTCGGCGAAGGCCTCCGCCCATTCGAGCGTCAGCTTATCATTAAGCATGGTTAGCGCCTGCAAGGGCCCGGTCGTGCAATTTCGGCGGGCGCAACTCTCGTGCGTGTCCGGCATGTCGAAAGTTTCAAACATCGGGTACCGAAGATTTCGCCGGATGAAAACGTAAATGCTTCGGCGATTTTGATCCTCGCGAGTGGTGTTGGCTTTCCATGCGCCATGCCCATCCATGCCGCCGGGCAGGTCCGGAAAAACGCTCGGCCCTCCCATTTCGGGATTGAGGAGACCGGCCACAAAAAGGGAGGCATCACGGATCACTTCACCCTCGAGGCGCTGCCGCGGATAGCGCCAGAGCAACTTGTTCTCCGGGTCGATTCCAATTGCTTCGGGCCGCGACTGGGAACTTTGCTGATAGGTCGAGGAAAGCATAATGAGCTTATGCAGTTTCTTGAGGCTCCACCCATTTCGAACGAAGTCGGTGGCGAGCCAATCCAGCAATTCCGGGTTGGTGGGATGTTCACCTTTCGTG
>DASYTB010000596.1:0-4635 GCA_036002705.1 Verrucomicrobiia bacterium | reverse complement strand
TCTGCGCATGAACCCGGACCGCATTGCTCTATTCAGCTATGCGCATGTCCCGAGGTTGAAGCCTTCGCAGCGGGTTCTGGAAAAGGCGCTGCCAACTCCTGAGACGAAACTGCAGATCCTAAAAATGGCCGTCGAGAAGCTAACTACGGATGATCGCTACATTTATATTGGCATGGACCACTTCGCCAAACCCAATGATTCTTTGGCCATCGCGCAACGCACCGGCAAGCTCGACCGCAATTTTCAAGGCTACAGCACGCACGCGGGTGCGGATATCTATGCCTTCGGCGTCTCCGGTATTTCCCAAACCGAAAACGCCTACTGGCAAACGGAAAAGGATCTCCAGCGCTTTTACAGCGCCCTGGATCAGGGAAAAGCCCCGCTGGCAAAAGCATATCTGGTCAGTGAAGACGACCGGATCCGCCGCGAGACGATCAAACGTGTGATGTGTGATCTATCGCTCAATTTCGCGAATATCTGCGAGCAATTTGGCATCGATTTTTTCCGGTATTTCGCCCGTGAAATTGAAGCTCTCGGTCCGATGGAGCAAGACGGGCTGATCCATTTCACGCCATTTGGATTTGAGGTGACGCCGATGGGGCGGCTGCTCATCCGGAATGTAGCGATGCAATTCGATGGATATTACCGGGGGGAACCGGAGAAACGCTTTTCTAAAACAATTTAAACAGATGAACTCTATTGCCATAGTTGGCGCAGGGATCACGGGTTTAACCGCCGCGTACGCTCTCAAGAAGCAAGGCATGCCGGTAACGATCTACGAGGCGGGGCACGAGCCGGGCGGGGTGATTCGCACAGTGCGACGGGACGGTTTTCTGGCCGAGTGCGGCCCGAACACTTTGCTGGAAACCTCGCCCGAAATTCCCGCGCTCGTTCGCGAACTCGGCCTCGCGAGCGAAATGCGCTACTCAGATCCAGCAGCCACCAACAAATATATCATTCGCCGGGGGCAAACCCGTTCCAGTTCCCAGAACAGCGTTGGAGTTTTTAACGACCAGACTATTTTCCGCTTCAGCCAAACTTCGGCTGTTGCGCGAACCATTTATTCCGCGTTCCGCACCTGAATTCGAGGAGAGCCTGGCGGCATTTGTTGTGCGACGTCTCGGTCGGGAGTTTCTGGACTATGCGATCAACCCATTTGTTTCGGGGGTTTATGCTGGCGATCCGTGGAAGCTCTCGGTTCGGGAAGCGTTCGGCAAGGTTTATAACCTGGAGCAACGCTATGGTTCGCTCATTCGCGGGCAAATTCTCGGTGCGCGCGAAAGAAAGAAACGCGGAACGGTTTCGAAGCAGAACGCGCCAAAAGTCTCTTTCCGAAACGGGCTTTCGACGTTAACGGATGCTCTTGGCGAGCAAGTGGAAGGCTCCGTACAGTACGGCCAGACGCTTTTGGCGGTTGAACAAACCAGTTCTGGCTGGCGGCTCACGCTGAATAACGGTGCGAAAACCCTCGTCGCGGATCACAGCACGGTGCTGCTCACATTGCCGGCTTACAGGCTGGGATCAGTGACATTGCAGAGCCAATTCGGAAGCAACTTCGGTTTCCTGGAGGGAATTGATTATGCCCCTGTAAGCAGTGTGGTACTCGGTTTCCGACGCGATCAAGTGCAGCATCCGCTGGATGGGTTTGGCTTTCTTGTTCCCGAAGTCGAACGTTTCGATATTCTCGGGGCGATTTTTTCTTCGTCATTATTTCCGAATCGCGCGCCTGACGGGCACGTTTGCATCACCTGCTATATGGGCGGCCTGCGTGCGCCCGAATTGCCGTTCCACACGCGGGAAGATCAGGTGGCTCGCGCTCTCGCAGACCTGGATAAGAGTCTGGGCATTAAAGGAAAGCCCGTGTTTACGCATCACGCGGTTTATCCCAATGCGATTCCGCAGTACGAAATCGGTTATGCCACCATTCGCCACGAAATAGAAACTCTCGAGCAAAACCGCCCCGGGCTGCACTTGGGTGGCAATTATTACAAAGGCGTTTCTCTGAGCGATTCCATTTTGAACGGGCTGACGCTGGGTGAACAGCTTGCCCAGGAGCATCAGGATCGCACCGCGCACGAGCCCCATCTGGCCGCCGCCTAACTAACTCGCAAACTCGCATATGCAACAAGGCCTCCTTCTCGTGAATCTCGGATCACCGGACTCCCCGTCCGTTCCGGACGTGCGGCGGTATTTACGCGAATTCCTCATGGATAAACGGGTGATCGATGCGCCATATCCGGTGCGTTTTGGCATCGTACATTTTGGCATTCTGCCGAAGCGCCCGCATCAATCGTCCGAAGCATACCAGTCCATTTGGACCGCCGCGGGATCGCCTCTCGTTGTGACCAGCCGCAGGTTGCAGGATGTTCTGCGCCACAATCTCGGGATTCCGGTGGAACTCGCGATGCGGTACCAGAGTCCGTCGGTCGAGCACGCGGTGAACAGCCTCGTGACGCGCGGCGTGCGTGAGATCATTCTGTTCCCGCTCTTTCCGCATTACGCGATGTCCAGCTACGAGACCGCGATTGAGAAGGTCCGTTCCGTGGTAAGCAAGCAACGCGAAAGGATCAGTCTCAAAGTGATTGAGCCGTTCTATAGTGATCCCGGCTACATCTCGGCCCTGGTCGATTCCGCTGAGCCCTTCCTGGCAAGGGAGTTCGATCATTTGCTCTTCAGTTTTCACGGCCTGCCCGAACGCCATTTGCGCAAAAGTGATCCCACCCGGTGTCACTGCTTGAAATCTCAGAACTGTTGCGAAGTGCCGAGTCCCGCTCATAAAACCTGTTATCGCGCGCAAACTCTTCAGACCGCGCGTCTCTTCGCCGAAGCCGCCGGACTGCCGCGCGGCAAATACTCGATCGCGTTCCAAAGCCGCCTCGGCCGCGATCCGTGGATGCAGCCCTACACCGACTACGAACTGGAGCGACTCGCCAAAGCCGGCGTCAGCAAACTTCTCGTGATTTGTCCTGCGTTCGTGACGGACTGTCTCGAAACACTCGAAGAAATCGGCATTCGCGGCCGCGAAACATTTAGTCGCGCCGGCGGGGCCGAACTGACCCTGATCCCCTGCCTGAACAACCATCCTTCGTGGATCAGAACGGTGCAGAAGATAGTGAATCGCTTTCTTCGACCCGTCGAAAAAGAGCCGATATTACGCGCCAAAGCGGCCTAGCCGATCTGGGATGGGAGAGCTAACGCCAATTTCGTTTAACGCAGTTCTTAACAGAAACCGATCGTCGTCATCATCTACAACGATCAATTTGTTGTGTTTTCATTTTCATCCGGCGGACTGCCAATGCCGCCGGAGATCACGCGAAGGATAATGCAAACGCTGATCGTTATTATTGTTCGCTCCCGGCGCGGCCCTGCGTCTCAACCCACCGGACCGCAAACCGAATTAATTCGGAGGCTGTAGCTGTGTTGAGCTTTTCTTTAATGTTCACACGATGAACTTCGATGGTTTTGACGCTGACGTGGAGTTTATCGGCCATTTCTTTGGTGCTGAGGCCCTGGCCGATAAGTTGAAAGACTTCGAATTCGCGGTCGGTCAGGTGATCGACGGGGGATTTATTTTCGCCGCCGCCAGAGAAGCTGTCGAGAATCCGAGCGGAGATGGCTGCGCTGACGAAAGTGCGGCCGCTCGCGATCTGGCGGATGCCTTCGATGATTCTTTTGCCGCCTTCTTGTTTCATGATGTAACCGCGGCCGCCGGCGCGCAGAACGCGTTCGGCGTAAAGGGACTCGTCGTGCATGGAGAGGACCAGCACGGCGGTTTTCGGAGAGCGAATGTGGAGATCTTTGATGAGTTCGAGGCCATTGCTGGAACGAAGCGTAATATCGACGATAGCGACGTCCGGCTTGAGGGCTTCGGCTTGTTGGAGCGCGCTGGAGGCATCGTCCGCTTCGGCGGAAACTTCGAGGTCTGATTCATTCGCGATTAACTGCCGCAAACCATCCCGCATCATGGGATGGTCATCGACAATCAGGATGCGCGTCTTGGCGGCTTTGGCGTTTTTCCCCTTCACTTGAGGTAAATCTCTATTGGGAAACCGGTGCGGTGCAAATCACTTTTGTGCCATAATCGGGCGCGGTTTGCACGGTGACCTCGCCACCAATCATCGAGGAGCGGTATTCCATGATGCGCAGGCCCATTCCGCCGCTGGATTGGCCTGGGCTGAACCCGTGTCCGTTGTCGACGACGGAAAGAATTATCTCTGTGGGAGTTCGCTCAATTTCAATTCGCACGTCCGTTGCGCCGCCGTGTTTGACGGCATTACTGAGTGCTTCCTGGGCAATGCGGAAAAGGTGTGTGGCTCTTGCGTTGTCCTCGAGCAGGACCGGGGTGCGCGCTTCGAAAGAGACGTTCGCGCGAAAAATCTCTCGGACATTCACGGCAAGTTCCTGAAGCGCAGACATCAGGCCATTGGCCTGGAGTTCGACCGGTGACAGCCCGCGAGCGAGTGATTTCGTCTGGCGAATCGCTTCGCGTAAGTGATCTGAAATGCGACTGGCCTGGGCAGCGTCCTCCTTGTTTTCGAAGTCCAGCTTGTGGGCGAGGGCCTGCACCATCAATTCCATGCCGCTGAGGTGTTGGCCGAGGCCATCGTGCAGGTCCTGCCCAATCCGCCGGCGTTC
>DASYTB010000595.1:0-6748 GCA_036002705.1 Verrucomicrobiia bacterium | reverse complement strand
GAAATGCCCGGCTTAGCGAGATCCTCCCAGTCTTTGATTTGCTTTGGATTCCCGGCGCGAACCAAAAAAACAATCGCCGAAGTATAAGGGGCGCTGTTATCAGGGAATTTCTTCTGCCAATCGGCGGGAACCAAATTGCCTTTTTCGTGGAGGCTTTCGACATCGTAGGCGAGCGCGAGTGTCACGACATCCGCATCCAGACCATCAATGACCGAGCGCGCTTGTTTCCCCGACCCGCCGTGAGATTGGCGCACGGTGATTTTCTGGCCGGTCTTCTGTTCCCAATATTTTATAAACGCGGGATTGTACTGCTCGTAAAGCTCGCGAGTTGGATCGTAGGAGACATTTAAGAGCGTGACGTCTTTCCCGAAAACGGCCCCGCTCAAAGACAGAGCGAGCGCCAGGATTTGAAATCGTTTCATTTTTTTCTTGGAGTTGAGTTTAGAACGATATCTGGGCTCTTGTCATGATGACATCTTCGTCCTGAGCTAGAATGGGATTGAAAGCGCCGCCCTTGAAGTTCGTGTGCTCGTAATCGAGGGTGAGTTTGAAATTCTTGTTCAGATGCCAATTGACGCCCGCTCCGTAGGAGAACGCCTCCGAGGCGTTAACTTTCGGGTCCGCGAACGTTGGAAAAGTATCCGGATCGAGCTTCAGGCCGCTGATGCGCGCCACAAGTTCCCACGCGCCCCATCCGCCGCCGTGGAAATCGACAGGTTTGCGCGGGGTCGGATTCTTGAATCCATTTTCTTCCCCGGTCAGAAAGTAGGACCCGGCAACTTGCCAGGCGGTGTGCTGAAGCCGTTTGCTCTGTGGCTTAACTCCTCCACCGTTGCGTGTCGCATCGGAAGCCGAGATGGTGTACTCCGCCAAAAGGCCGAAGGGCCCATAATAGTAGTACGCTTGCGGGGCCAGACGCGAAATGTTCCCGTCGGCTGCGGTCACCGCATTCGTCCCCGTGCCGGCATAGTAGTTGAAAATGGGTTGCTGCCCGGGCGAGGTATAACCCCGTAACGGCCCGCCGTGATGCCCGTAGGTGCCCGCAAGGCCAACGCCGAGTTTTTGCAGCGGTTCAATTCCGGTCTTGAGGAACGGCTGGGCAAAAACTCGGGCGGCGATATCCTTGTCGTCGTCCCCGGCATCGACGTCACCGCTGTTGCCATCGGTCACGCCATTGAAAACGCCGACGGCGTAGGTCAACAGGCCTTCATTAAACGTGCCCTGGACCTGCACCCCAACGTCGCGGTTCGGGACGAGTTGCGTTGGATAAGAGCGTTCCGTGAAAAGATAATCCACGTCGGACATCAACCGTTCCAGGCCGACCGGCTCCTTCATTTTCCCAGCTTGAATTTGAAACTCCGGCAACAGACGCGCGTTGAAATATGCCTCCTGGACGAAACCGATGTTCGAAGGCGTGGCCGTCAGGCCCGAGCCGAAATCGAGCATCAAGCGATAATCCAATTTGCTGAACAACGTGCCATCGATCATCGGACGCACCCGCCGCATGAGGAAAGTGTCGTCGGTGGTGGAAGTGTTGTTCGGATAAAAGCGCCCGTCCGCCTGAATGTGGGCATGGATGCGCATGGTGAAGTTCGTATCGGCGGAGCGAACCTCCAGGCCATTGGACCCGAGCACCACCGTGGGAGTCGTCTTCGACTTTTCCGCTTTCGCCTCTTCCTCGAGTTCGTGGTTTCGGCTGAGGACCTTCACCTGTTGCTCGAGGTCCTTAATCCGATCGAGCAACTGCTCCATCGTGGGTGCTTGATCCGCGGCGAGCAGGTAAGCAGGAGAAGCCAAAAGCAGCCCCGCTGTAATTTTTGATAATCTCATCTATCTATTTTTTCAACAGTAGCTCCTCCAGCGGTCCGGTCAGAGCAGGTATTGGTTAACTTCAGCCTCCAAGAACTTTGGTCGGCGCTATCAGGTCTCCAAAGGGAGGCGAATCTTTTCGAGCTTCTCCACCTGGATGACTTTCGAATCTTGAATGACAATTTGAACGGTCCCGTAGCGCAAACCGCGCAGCAATTGCCTTAAGACCGGCAACCATCGTTGTTCCTGTGCAGTCAGATGCCGCTCGGTCAACTCGTTCATAGGACGGATTATGGCACTAAAGACTAGTATGTCAAGTGTCTTACTAGACATTAGTCCCGGCTTTTCTCCTGAATCCCTTTGCAGGACTTTACCCGCTCCTTTTCAGGCACTTGGAGCCTTTTCCTTTTTCTTCCCGGCGGTAGGCTGTGAGCCGAGATTGATGAAATTCGGGTCTGCCATAGCGGGATTGTATCTGGCGGCATGGCTCCTCGGAGCAGAAGCCGCGGATATTCGCATTGGCTATTTTCCGAATATCACGCACGCCCAGGCCATCTACGCGAAGGCGACGGGCGAATTCGAAAAAGAAACCGGAGCGAGCGTGAAATGGCAGGCTTTCAATGCCGGGCCGACGGCGATCGAATCTTTGTTCGCGGACGCGATTGACGCGACTTACATCGGACCAGGCCCCGCGATTAATGGGTTTATAAAATCAAAGGGCGAACAGTTTGTCATTGTTTCGGGCGCGGCAAGCGGAGGCGCGGGGTTGGTCGTCCGTTCGGATTGCGGGATCGATACCGATCGCGATTTCAATGGGAAAAACATCGCCACGCCACAGCTCGGCAACACCCAGGATATCGCCGCGCGCGTTTGGTTGGCGGACCACAAATATAAGTTAAAGGAAAAGGGCGGAACCGTCGCATTGATCCCCGTTTCGAATCCGGATCAGTTCACGCTTTTTAAAAAGAAACAGATCGATGGCGCTTGGACCGTGGAACCGTGGATCAGCCGGCTGGAGGTGGAAGCGGGAGGCAGGCTTTTTCTGGAGGAAAAGGCCCTCTGGCCTGACGGAAGATACGTCACGACCGCTCTCGTCATGAGCAAAACGTTTCTCCAAAAAAATCCCGAACTCGCGAAAAAACTCGTCGCCGCGCACGTGGAAGTGACAGAGCGCATTAATCGGGACAAGAGCGCTGCGGCGACGATCCTGAACGAACAACTCACGAAAGACACGGGCAAGGCGCTCAAGCCGGAAGTGATAAAACGCGCGATGGAGAGGGTCGAATTTACCTGGGACCCCATCGCCAAGTCCCTGTTTCAAGGCGCTCGCTCCGCCTACCGGATCGGCTTTTTGAAATCGCCGCCGGAGTTGAACGGAATTCTTTCGCTGGAATTGCTCAATTCCGTTCTGAAACAGAAGCAACTCGAACCCATAAACGCCAAGTGAAGCATGGTCGCGCCAGTGCCAACCGAAAAAGCATCGAATCAGGAGGCGATCCTGACTGTTGAAAACGTGAGCAAACGCTTCGTGAGCGGAAAGCAGCAGGTCGCGGCGGTGAATAACGTTTCGCTGACGGTTTATCCCGGCGAGTTTGTGGTCTTTGTCGGGCCGTCCGGGTGCGGCAAATCGACGTTGTTGAACATGATCGCGGGTTTCGAGAAGCCTTCCGAGGGGCAGATTTTAGTCCTGGACCAGCCGGTGACCCGGCCGCATCCAGACCGCTTGATGATGTTCCAGGAGCACGCGCTTTTCCCGTGGTTGAACGTCATCCAGAACGTCACCTACGGTTTGCGCTGGAAGTACCGGTTTAAGCCGCGTTTCCGGCGGCAGCGCGGCCGGGAGTTGCTCAAGATGATCCATCTCGAGGAATTCGAGAAGGCCCGCGTCCACGAACTTTCGGGTGGGATGAAGCAACGCGCCGCCCTCGCGCGCGCCCTGGCGCCCGATCCGAAAATCCTGCTGATTGACGAACCATTTCCAGCGCTCGATGCGTTGACCCGGCAGAAGCTCTACGGAGATTTGCAGGAAATTTTCACTCAGACCCGCAAGACGATTGTTTCGATTACGCATGATATGCGCGAGGCCGCCTGCCTCGGAGATCGCGTTTTTATTTTCACGGGACGGCCGGGACAGATCCGTTCGGAGTTGAAAATTGACCTGCCGCGTCCGCGCGACCTGAACGATCCGAAAGTGGCGGAGTACGCCCAGGTGCTTATGAAAGAACTGGAGGATGACTCGAGCGAAGAGAAGGCGGCGAGTCTTCACCCACAATTGCCCACACTGACGTGAAAGCGCAAACACTGAAAAACATTGGCGCTGGTTTTCTGCCGCGCGCGCATTTGCTCAAGAGGGAGAGAAGCTATCAGCCGCTGCGAGCATCCTCCGAGCAACCGCCGGAAGCCGCGGGCCCTCGCTTTCGCAGCAAGATTCTCGTGCTCGGATTTTACCTGCTGCTCTTTACCGTTTGGCAGCTCATTTTCGTCTTCCATTTTGTTCCTGATTATATCTTTCCATCGCCCTGGCAGGTGGGTAAGCGGCTCTGGGAACTCGCGACCGACGGCTATCTCTGGCCGAGCATCAAAGCGACTCTCACGCGGATGTTGATCGGGTATATGATCGCGCTGGGAATCGGAATCGGCGTCGGGCTTCTGATGGGGCTCAGTGTGATTGCGAATCGCTGCATGAAATCGCTCTTTTTGGGATTGCAGACTCTGCCCACCGCCGCCTGGGTGCCGATCTCGCTTCTAATTTTCGGGCTGAGCGATAAAGGGATCTTTTTCGTGATTATCATGAGCGCCGCGCCAGCCGTCGCCATCGCCACCTCCGATGGCATCCTGCAAATACCGCCGATCTATTTACGGGCCGCGCGGACGCTGGGCACGCCACGCTACGCGATGCCTTTGCGGGTGGTTTTTCCCGCCGCCTTGCCCTCGATCGTCACGGGTATAAAACTCGGTTGGACGCTCGGCTGGCACGGGGCGGTTTCCGCTGAGTTGATCAAGAGCAGCGTTGGCCTGGGTTTTCTTCTCTCCATGGGCCGCGAATTAAACGACGCCCCGCAGGTTGTCGGGATCATGCTGCTCACAATTGCGTTTGGCCTGCTGCTTGACCGTTTTCTCTTTGGACTGCTCGAAGCGCAACTTCGCCGACGACGGGGCTTGACGAAGGAGTGAGCCAACCTACCTATCTATCTATCTAATTCACCGGGACCCAACCGTTGCCGGGAACGAATTCCTGGCTTCCGGATGGGCTTTGGCAACCCGAGACAAACAGGAGACTGGCGACGGCGGCGATCAGTAAAAGCATTCGAATCATGGGGTTTCAATTTAATCGGCATTGTCATCGTTGCAAGGGTGCGGCAAATTGAGGCAGTGGGTTTATGGCCGATGAGTTTCGTTCCCTAAAGGGTCAATTACTCCTGGACAGCGGACAGCTTCGAGGATCGTTCTTCCATCGATCAGTGGTTCTCATTTGCCATCATGATACAGACGGAGCCTTTGGGCTGGTGCTGAATCATCCCGCGGAAAACAAAGTGGGAGACGTGCTGGTAGCGGACCTTCCGGACCAGATCAAAGACGAGATGTTGTACATTGGCGGCCCGGTGCAAACGACGGCGTTGACGTTCTTGCACTCGGATACCTTTTTGCCCGAAGCTAATGTTCTTCCCAACCTGAACATGGGTCACTCGCTCGATGACTTGCAGGACCTGAGTGAATCTTTCTCCCCGACCAAGCAAATTCGGTGTTTTGCCGGTTACGCGGGATGGACTGGCGGACAATTGGAAGGCGAAATGCAGCGGAAAGCGTGGCTGGTGCACCCGGGATCAATCGACCTTGTTTTTAATTCCGAGCCGGCCAAGCTGTGGAAAAAAATCCTCGAGGAAAAAGGCTGGCAATACCGCCTGCTGGCCGAAAGTCCGGAAGACCTCTCATGGAACTAACCGGTCAACCATTCGAATCCATCTATTCGCATGGATTTATCCGCGTGGCGGTGTGCATTCCGAACGTGCGGGTGGCCGAGCCTCGCTTCAACACGGAGAACATTCTGAAGATGGCCGCGCAGGCGGATGCCGCGGCCGCCGCGGTGGCCCTGTTTCCGGAACTTTGCGTTTCCGCTTATTCAAATGAGGACTTGTTTCATCAGGATGCGCTGCTCGAAGCCGTGAAACAGGCGGTGAGCAAAATAGTAGCGGCGAGTTCGAAATTTCGTTCTGTCCTGATCATCGGCGCACCGTTGCGTTTTGAGGGAACATTGTTCAACTGCGCCGTTGTCATTTGCCGAGGACGGGTTTTAGGAATTGTCCCGAAAACCTATTTGCCCAATTACCGGGAATTTTACGAGAAGCGGCAGTTCGCCTCCGGACGACTGGCGGTGAATCGGGAAGTCACTCTGTTCGGAGGCAGGGTTCCTTTCGGGAACGATCTGATTTTTCGGTGCTCGAATGTCGAAGGGTTCAACCTCCATGCCGAAATTTGCGAGGATGTCTGGACGCCAATCCCTCCGAGCACTTATGCGGCGCTCGCGGGAGCGACCGTGCTGGCGAATCTCTCGGCGAGCAATATCACGATCGGCAAGGCGGAGTATCGGCGGGCGCTCTGTGCGTCGCAGTCCGCCAAGTGCATCGCGGCCTATATGTATTCAGCCGCGGGACCCGGTGAATCGACCACGGACCTGGCCTGGGACGGGCACGCGATCATCTCGGAGAACGACGAACTGCTCGCCGAGGCGGAACGGTTCGCCTCGGACGGGCAGATGATCACGGCCGATATTGATTTGGAACGATTGCTGCAGGAAAGGATGCGAACGACCAGCTTTAGCGATTCCGCCGCGGATTGCATGGAGCGCTTGCGGACGATTCGGTCGATTGAGTTCGAATTCGCGATTCCGAAGGAAAAAATTCCACTTCAGCGAAAGGTGCCGCGTTTTCCTTACGTGCCC
>DASYTB010000594.1:0-9310 GCA_036002705.1 Verrucomicrobiia bacterium | reverse complement strand
TCGTATCCCAAGCCATCTGCACGGGCTTGATCAGTTCAGGAAACTGCTTCTCATCCGCGAAAAGGTTCACCTTCATCCCGGGATGAACAACCATCTTGGCAATCGCTTCTTCGCCGCTGAGGAAATCATACTTTCCATCCGGCTCGGGTCCGGGCTTGTTCGCCGGCGCGGGCTCGACCGGGGGTAAATTGGAATCATCCACCACCAAATCGCCGCCCTTGGCGACGGCCCAGACGCGCTTGTCCCGATTGGCCGTAAGGACATCGCGCTGCGACATCTCCTCCTGCATGACTTTATAGTTCGAGATGTAAGGCGGCGGAGCATTGCGATCCGTAATAAAGGGCGCTTTGCCCGGTTCATAGGCCAGTGCGGAGCGGCCGCCAAAAACGTTGTAGCCATCAATCGTCCGATAACGATGATGCCACTGCTCGTTCTTCTCGTTGATCACTTCGCGGAGTTTTTCGAAATCACCGTCGGCGGGTTTACGGCCAAAAATCGACTCGAAAATAATTGGCGCGAGGAGGCGGTCTCCTTCTGGAGTTAAATAATGCCCATTCACAGTGAGTGATCGCCCACGATTCGCCGCCTCGCCGTAGAGCTTGAGTGATGGCGCGTAGAGATCGACAAATTGCACCGAATTCGCGGCGGCAACTTCTTTCATCGCGGCGGCGTAAAGCGCGATGTTGCGGTTGAGCGGCGCGGCATTCGGAAAATTCGGGTCCTGATGCTGCTCTTCGGCGATCGGCGAAAAAAGAACGATTCGGACATTGCCTTTGTCTGAATAATTCTTTTGCTTTGTCTCTTTCAGGAAGTTCGCGAGGTCTTCCTTGAACTGTTCCAGGCCGGCGGGGCCTTTGGTCGATTCATTGAAGCCGTAGAAGGCGAGAATCACGTCGGCCTTAACTTTTTTGAGCCAGTCATCACGAGAGCCGAAATTCTCCGAGCGATGCCACGTGGCGACTTCATCACCAGCCTTGGAAATATTGCGGAAAACCAAATCCTCGCGCGGATAATACGCTTCGACCAAGGTCTCAAAATACCCGGTATGCTGCATGCGATCCGGCAAAGCATTTCCGAGAATCGCGACGTGCTCGCCCGTCTTAAGTTCGAGCGGTGAAACCCCTCCCGCGTTCTCTGCCAGCCGGTTGGCAGCGGCGGTAGCTTCTTTAGGATTGGGGTGTTCGACTCGAATATCGATTAATTGGGCGCTTCGATCTGCGGCCAGGGCAAAGTCCGATGGCTTCCGACTCTTTTTAAAACCATTGAAGCCATACGTGGTCGGATGGTATTCACCGACGTAATTCACATCCACGCGTTGGGGAACATCCATTTTCAGTCCCCAATAAACCGCGTTCACAACCAGCCTTCTCAAGCCTTCATCCTGCAAATCGGTCGCCGCGCCCATGGTCGTGCAGAAAGCTCGATTCACTTTGCCATTTTCGTTCTTGAACTCGCGTGTCCAGACCACCGGCATCATCGGATCGTTCACATCCTGCTCCGTCTTGTGAGCCGTCCGTTTTTTGTAACTGGCCGGCGGATCGTCTGGGTTCATGCCCTTCAGCACTTGACCGCGAATCAGGATCTTGGCGTCGGACGGCGGATACGCCTCATAAACATCGGTATCGCCGAACACCTCATCCACCCCCCGCAGGATCGGATCGTTTTTCGCCGACTCTTCGAAAATGCCTTTCGTCGCCTCCGATTTGTGTTGCCCCCAATGATTCACCCATTCCTCCCCGAGCACTCGTTTGCCGAACGTGTTGTATTCCTTGAACTCGCTCGAGGCGGGGAATTGAAAGGCATGCGTGCTCGTCCGCAGGCCAATAATCGGCACGCCGCGATGAAACGCATCCACGAAATGTCTCATGTCCTCCGCTGGCCATTTGCGCCAGCGCAGCAGCATGACGATTGCGTCCGCGGAATCCAGCGCGGCGGCATTCGAGAGGCTGTCGGACTTGTTGGGGTTGATCGTCCCATCCGGATCCACCGAAAAGAGCACCGTGCACTTGAAGCCGTGCCGCTGGCTGAGGATTTTCGCCAGCATCGGCAATCCTTCCTCCGAACGATACTCCTCATCGCCGCTGAGGAAGACAATATGCTTGCCGTTGGATTTTCCGGCGGGCGGCTCATAATCGACCCAGGTCTGTTCTGCTCTGGAGGGAAACGCGGCGGCCGCGCAGAGCAACAAAAAGGCGAAACGAATCATTTTCATCCGTAAACAGTTTCTGACGCAAGCGCGGCCCCAAAGCTTCACCGGGCCGCGAAGAAGCCGCGGCGCGATTGGGAGTCAAACGCTTGTGAAAACGCAAAATAAACAATGCACCGCTACATGTCCATCCGACGATTCGAATCTTTAAATGTGCCGAATCGCAGACGTCCGACAAAGGACGCTCAAATCATGTGCCTCCGCAGGATGCGCATGCGGCCGGTGGAAACGACGTGCAAGAAAGGTATGGGCGATCTCGGCGAGTTCCGCGAAATGAATTAAGGCTGGCTGGCGGCGTTGAACCTAAACTTTCGCGGTCGAATTGCAGACGTTCGCGAGCGAAGGCGAGATGTTGTTCGGCGAGCTTTAAGTATTCGCTTTCGAGGCAGAAAGGGTTGCATTGAGATGATACCTGTACGTATCATTTCGCCGGTAAAAGGATGACGGAAGGGCAGAAGAACTTGATGCCAATGCCAATCGACGCGCCCGCGCGCCGACGGCTGCCTCCATTGCTCCGCCGCGCGTGGTATGGCTTAAACCAGGCTTTTCGCCGCCGGATTTTGCATTTAGGCGTGACACCGGACCAGTTCACGGTGATGCGCACCTTGATGGAGGGGGATCAGACCGGGCTGACGCAGCGGGAGATCGCGCAACTTATTTCCAGCGATCCGAACACGATTGCGTCTCTGCTGGAAAGGATGGAAGCGAATGGATTGGTGGAGCGGACGGCCCATGAAATAGACCGACGCGCGCTGCGCATTCGCCTTCGGCCCAAAGGCCGGCGGGTTTATAAGCTGGTGCGCTCGGTGGCGCTCGAGTTGCAAGGGGAGATTTTATCGCATCTGCCGGAGCAACAGCGGGAATTGTTCCTGGAGAATCTCGCGGCGGTGGCGGATGCCTGCAATCAGATCGCGGGACAATCTTTAAAGCGAGGCGAGAGCAAAGTGAAAGCTTCGAACCTCAACGCAGGACCACCGTCAAGTTCCGCCGACTGAACTTCCGTTCTCCGGGCGAACGGTCGAGATGACGCATTTTGTCGGATCGAGATAGCGGCGGATGGCCTCCTGGACCTCGTTCAGAGTCACGGCTTCGTAGAGGGCGTCTTCGAGGTCGCAGTTTTGGTAGCCGAGGCCGTAGAGTTCATCGAGGGCGGTGGCCACGGCATAGCCGCCGAGATCCTGGCGGGCGATTTTCTTTTGGCCAAGCAACTTGGCTTTGGCCCGTTTGATCTCTGCCTCGGCCAATCCGCTCTCGCGCAAAAGAGCGATCTCTTTGAGCATCTCTTCTTCGACGAGGCCGAGCTTTTCCGGGGTGGTTCCGGCATAGAGGGCGAAGTAACCCGGCTGCAACCCGAGAAAATGTTGCGCGCCGACATAGTAGGCGAGGCCGAGGTTCTCGCGAATGCGCACGAAAAGACGCGAGCCCAAATCGCTCAGTGCTTCCTGGAGGAGTTCGAGCGCGTGGCGATCCTTGTTGTGAATGCTTACACCCGGAAACGCCAGGACGATCACGCCCTGTTTTTTGTCCCGATACTCGGAGACTCGAAGGATTTCGCTGGGATGGAGCGGTTCGCCCGCCTCGATCTTGATCGGCGCGGAACGAGCCCAATCGCCAAAGTAACGGATGATGTCCGCCTGGACTTTCTCGGGGGAGATGTCGCCAAAAATGGAAATGACGCAGTTATTCGGGACGGCGAGCCGGTGATGAAATTCCAGCAGATGCTCTCGATTGGTCGCACGGACGCTGCTCTCCGAGCCGGTCACATCGAGGCCGTAACCGCGCGCGCCAAAGAGCAAGCGGCGCATCCCCTTGCTGGCGCTTTGGAGCATGTGATCGCGTTGAGCGCGGATCGTGGCGAGCTGAACCTCCTTTTCCCGTTCCAGGGAAGCAGCCGGCATGAGCGGGCGGAGAATCACATCCGCCATCAGGTCCATCCCTTCGTCGAAATCGCTGCTCAGCACTTCGCAATTGACGCCGAAACTGTTGTTCCCGCCGTAGCTGTCGAGGCTGCCGCCCAACGATTCGATCTCATTGGCGATCTGTTCGGCCGTGCGGGTAGGCGTTCCTTTCAGGATACACTTGGCCAGGAGCAAGGTCAGGCCGTTGTTCTCCTGGTTTTCGGCGAGCACGCCGCCCTGGAAGACCGCGCGGAATTCGACAAAGGGCAGGCGATGGTCCTCTTTCAACAGGAGGCGCAGGCCGTTTGGAAATTCGATCTTCTGGATGGCCTTATCGACGATCACTTCGCGCGATTCGACGCGCTGCAAGAGAGTCCCGGCGGGCAAGAGCGCGTAAAGGGTGCGGTTCTCCGTGACCAAATATTTCTGGGCGACGCGCTGGATATCTTCCCGGGTGACGCGTTTCACGGCGGCGAGATAGCGTTCGGAAAAATTCAGGTCGTTTGCCGCCATCCAATTGCCGCCGAAATCCTGCGCCTGGCCCTGCATTGTTTTGCGGGTGGCCAAAGTCGCGGCGGTAAATTGTTTGACGGCTTTCGCCAGTTCCTGGTCGGATACAAACCCAGCTTTGACTTTGTCGAGCTCGGTTCGGACGGCGGCTCGCGACGGTTCGAAGAGCGGGCCATCCACGACACCGCTGACGCCGAGTAACCCCGGGTTACCCGGATTATAGGTCCACGCGTCGATGGAATGGACCAGGCCGCGACGTTCTCGAATTTCCTGATAAAGCCGGGAACTGTGGCCATTCCCGAGCAGGGTTGCGAGCACATCAAGCACCGGCACGTCGGGATGACGGATTTCCGGGATATGCCAGGCGAAGTGAAAGTGGCCCAGCTCGATAGGGGCCTCTTCGAAGACCTCGCGGGGGGCAGCTTGCGGCGGTTCGTTGGGCATGACACTGGGCGGTAGCGGGCGCGCGCGGACTCCCTTGTAACACTCGCGGAGTTGGCCTTCGACTTCGGAGGCGTGAATATCACCGACGATGACGAAGAAGGTGTTGTTCGGGGCGTATTTCTCGCGGTAATAGGCGACGATGTCCTCGCGCGACAATTCGTTGAAAATGTCGGGATAACCGATGACCGTGTAGCGATACGGGCTGCGGATGTAAGCGGTCTCGAAAAGCCGGCGGCTGGCCCGCCGCGAAGGATCATCCTGGTTCATGTCCATTTCGCGAAGGATGACCTGCTTCTCTTTTTCGACTTCCTCGGGGGGTAAAGTGGCGGTCTGGACGATGTCGCAAAGAATGTCGATGGCAATGCGGGCGCCGGTGCTGGGAACGTTGATGTAATAGACAGTACGGTCGAAGGAGGTGTAGGCGTTCATGTATCCGCCGGCGTCCTGCACTTCGCGGTCGATCTCGCCGGGGCCGCGTTTGGCGGTGCCCTTGAAAAGCATGTGTTCGAGCATGTGGGAAAGGCCGGCGCCGAGCCACTTGCCTTCGTCAATGCTGCCGGCCTTGCACCAGGCCTGCACGGAAACCACGGGGGCGCTAGGATCCTCGCGCACAATCACCACCAGGCCGTTGTCGAAGGTGGTGAGGCGGGTTCCGGGCGGGAGTGCGGGGATTTCCATTGCGGCGGCGGCGGCCAGCGCCTCAGCGGTCGGCTCAGCCTGGCGATGAAATTGGACTTTCGGGTCCGCGCTCAATTTTTTTCGACCTCCGCCCGCTCCGGCGCGGGTTTGATGATGGGCTCCCTTTTTTTCGAGGGAAGAAACGGTTGCCGGAACGCGTCTTCAAAACTGTAACCCTTTTTGAATTCCTCGAGATTGTCCTGTTCGGTTTTGCGCAAAAGATTGTTCTCCACCATCAGGAACACCATATTCCCGAAATCCTCGCAGGAATGGATGCCCCACTCAGCGAAGACCGTCGCGGCCATCGGCCCGAAAAGGGCGAGTGCATAATCGCGAATGCCGTTCAAAAGCTCTTCGCCGGAAATATGCCCAACTTCCTTTTTGCGGGATTTGCTCAGCCCCTTCTGCGTGAAGTCCAAAGCTTCGCGCAGAAAATTATAGGCGTCGCGATGATAGCGCGTGTCCTTTTCCAGGATTTTACTCAAAACATCTTCAAATATAAATTGTTGCATCAGGGTAAGGCGCTTTGCGAAACGCGGCTCGTTCAAGCCAGACTGTTATCTTCTGGCTCTGGCTTTCGAATCTCGGGCACTTTAAATTTCGGTGTTCAGGTTAAGTCAGGACCTCTTTTCTATTAGTATCTTAACGGATTTCGGCGGTGACAGCAATAGCGCCGCTCGGAGGAGAGTCATTTTACTCCGTCGGACTGCCGGCGTAGCGCAGGGCTGGTCGGACCGCGATCAAGACTGTGAACTGGAAGTTGCGCTATACACGTTTTGGGCCATGCCTGCTCGGTTTGCGCTTCCTGAAGGATACTGGGCTTTTTGCGGGCAAGGTCGAGCAGGCGGAGTGCGGCACCCGTCGGCTTGCGCCGGCCTTTTTCCCAACTGATTGCCGTGACTTTCGGGACATTAAGCGGGCGCGCGAAGACGGCCTGACTCACGCCGTAACTGGCCCGGAGGGCGACGATTTCTTTGGCGCCCATCGGCTTGATCTCCGAAGGAAGGTTCAGTGTCCTGGTCCGGAGAGTTAACTTCTCCTCGCCTGCGGCGTGCCGTGTCAGAGTTTCAACACTGCTGACAAGGTCTTCGGCGTTGAATACAATCTCTTTGCGTTTTCATAGTTTAAACTCTCGCTTAATTATAGTCGCTGCCAGGCGGAGGCGCTTCAGTTGATCCGCCGGTAGGCCAATGGATATACCGCTCTCGTTGCGTTCACCGTAATCGTCGCGCAAAGCATCGAGGTGAAAAGAATTCTTCCGAAGCTTGTCGCGTTGGGCATCAAATTAGGTTAGAAAAACGGCAAACCAAAATGGGGGCGGCGTCGTCTAAGCTCTTGAGCGCGCCGGTCCGTGAAGTGTCCAATGGAGTCGGAGCGTATGCGGAAAGTGAGATTTGCGAGAAAACCATGGTTCGGCGGAGCGGTGCTTGTTCTTTTGGGCCTCTTCGGGCCGGGGGATTGGGCGGCGGACAAGGCCGACAAAGCGGCGAAAGTTCATTCGGCCAACGCATCCAAATCCGACCTTTTTGACGGCACGAATGTTGTGCGCATCAATATCACTGTCCCGCCCAGCGGGATGCGATTGCTCCAGCGCAATGGCTGGGGTGGCGACGGAAATCACGACAACCGTCCGCAGGCCAAAGCGACGGTAACGGACGGCACGCACACCTACACGAATGTGGCCATTCACTTGAAGGGAGCGGCGGGGAGCTTTCGGCCGATTTTTGACGCGAGGCCCGCTTTCACCCTGAACTTCGACAAATTTGCTCCGGAGCAGAGTTTTCACGGGTTGAAGAAACTTTCGCTGAACAACTCGGTGCAGGATCGGAGCTTGATGAACGAGAAGCTCTGCCGCGAGCTGTTTGCAGCGGCGGGGGTGCCCGCGCCCCGGGCGGATTGGGCGGTGGTAACGCTGAATAATCGGCCGCTCGGGCTTTATGTGCTCGTGGAAGGATTCAATAAGCAGTTTCTCCATCGCTACTTCAAAAATGTCAGCGGCAATCTGTACGATGGGGGTTTTTGCCGGGAGGTGAACGAGGACCTGGCCGTAAACTCCGGAGACAAGCCGGAGGACCGATCCGACCTGCGAAGGCTGCTGTCGGCAGCCACGGCATCCCGCAACAAAAACTCGCTCGATCCGATCAAGGATATTCTCGACGTGGATCGTTTTGTATCAATGATCGCGATGGAAGTAATCCAGGACCATTGGGACGGCTATGCGATGAACCGCAACAATTACCGCCTCTACCATGATATGGATACAGGCCGAATGGTATTCATGCCGCATGGCCTGGATCAAATGTTTGCTACGGCGGAACGCGGTGATCTGAACCTGCCGATTACTCCACACATGAACGGTTACATCGCCAGCGTCGTGGTGGGAACGAGCGAAGGACGCGCGCGGTATCTGCAACGATTCGGCGAGCTGCGGACCAACGTTTTTCAAGTTGCGGCCATTACAAATCGTGTTCGCCAATTTCAGGCGCGGATTCGCCCGGTGCTGATGCAGACTTCGCCCGGTTACGTGTCGGACCATGATTTGGCGGTAAACTATCTTTGCCAGAACATTGCGGAACGCGGGAAGAGCCTGGATGACCAGCTCTTACAGCTCACGAAAGAACGGGGAACGACTTTTGATAGCAACGGCGCTGCCCGGCTGCAAGGGTGGCGGCCCCGGAATAACGCAAGCAACAACAAGTTCGACATCAGCGCGGGCGAAAACGGGCGAAAAGCATTGCATGTCACCGCCGATCCAAACAGTTCCACCGCCTCGTGGCGAACTCGCATCATTCTCAAGCCTGGCCATTACCGGTTCGAAGGATTTGCGAAAACGCACGGCGCCGGCCGGGCCACGGACGGCGCGGATCTCCGCATTTCCGGCGGGACACCGCAGCAACAGCTTCGCGGAGATACCGATTGGACCAAGGTGAGCTTTGAGTTCGAGGTTCCGGAACCGGAAGGAGACGTGGAGCTGGTTTGCGAATTGAAGGGGACGCGGGGCGAAGCGTGGTTTGATGTGAACTCGCTGAAATTGCGACGGCTTGAATGAAATGGTGAAACAAATCGGGCCGATGCTGAGTTCTAAAAGCATGCTAAATCATCTCGGATCGGTCGGGACGCGTTTTAGTGCGTCATTTGTGTCATGTGCCTCATCGGTTTTTCTTCATGCCCGGCGGCACGCTGAGCGTAAACTTTGGCTCCGCGGGCGGCTGCTGCGGATTCCATTAGAAATTCACGCGAAAAGTTTCGAGCTTCGGGCCCGTCTTGTTCGTCATATCCTCCAAGAGGTGAGCCGGCTTACGCCGGTTTGCGCAAAATGAGAGAGAATTTATGGGAACGGAAACACTCACGGATAAAGTCAGCGTAGGGGCGATTGAAAAGCTCGCGCAACAGCGGACCGCCTTGATCGAGCAACTCTCGGGCGTCATCGTTGGTCAACGCGAAGTCATCGATAATGTCCTGCTCACGATTTTTTGCGGCGGGCATGGGTTGGTCGTGGGTGTTCCAGGGCTGGCCAAGACGTTGCTGATTCGTTCGCTGGGGCGGGCGCTGGATCTTTCGTTCAGCCGAGTTC
>DASYTB010000593.1:0-11048 GCA_036002705.1 Verrucomicrobiia bacterium | reverse complement strand
CCTTTCTTTCATGGTCCGCGATTCCGGGTTGAAAACAATCGTCACCAGTAGCTCGCGTGTCACCCAGGCCAAAAACCTCGGCGACGTCCGCTTCTGCCACGTGGACCAATTGCCCGCCCATTCCGGGGGCGTGCGCGCTCTCGGATTAACCTCGGAAGATCTCGCTTACGTCATTTACACTTCCGGTTCCACCGGTCTGCCCAAAGGTGTCCAGGTGCCACACCGCGCGCTCACGAATTTTCTCCTCTCGGTTCAACGCGAACCCGGCCTCACCGCGGCGGATCGTTTGCTCGCCGTGACCACCCTTTCATTCGATATCGCCGGGTTGGAGCTTTGGCTGCCTTTGATTTCGGGCGCCACGGTGATCCTCGCCGGCGCGGACGAGGCAAAAGACCCGGCCGCTCTCTCGAACCTGATCGGAAAGCACGATGTCACCATGATGCAGGCGACACCCATCACATGGAATGCGCTGCTTCATTCCGGCTGGGCCGGGAAGAAAAACCTCAAGGCTCTCTGCGGCGGCGAACCGATGACACGCCAGTTGGCCGATTCGCTCCTCGACGCCTGTGGTGAAGTCTGGAACATGTATGGACCGACGGAGACGACGATCTGGTCCACGATCTCCCGCGTTCACCCAGGAGACGGATCAATTTCGATCGGACGGCCCATCGCCAACACAGAAATCTACATTCTGGATCGGCATCTCAATCCAGTTCCGTTCGGAAGCGATGGTGAAATTTTTATCGGCGGAGACGGGCTTGCGCGCGGATACTTGAACCGCGCGGAGCTCACCGCCGAGAAGTTTATTGCCCACCCATTCAAAAACAACGCCCGGCTTTACCGCACTGGGGACCTCGGGCGTTACCTAACGGATGGTAATATCATCTGCCTCGGGCGCACGGATAGTCAGGTGAAGGTTCGCGGATTCCGCATTGAGCTTGGTGAAATCGAATCCGTTCTCGAAAAGCATCCGTTTGTGCGCAAAGCCGTGCTGGCCACGCAGGAGGATTCAGACGGCGGCAAAGAGCTGGTGGCTTTCTGGATGGGAAAGGAGGGCAATGGAGACCCGGCGCCCGCCGAAAGCGAGCTGCGCCGGTTTCTCGGAGATCGTTTGCCGACTTATATGGTGCCCACCGCCTGGCAGCGCGTTTCCGCGCTTCCGCTTACGCCGAACGGCAAGATCGACCGGAAACAGCTCCCGATGATCAACCTTCGCCAGGCCGCCTTGCAAGACTCTATTCTGCGGCCGCGAACATCCTTCGAGCGCGAAATCGCCGAAAGTTGGAAGAAACTCCTCAAAGTGCCCGACGTCGGCATCACCGATGATTTCTTCGAACTCGGCGGCCACTCCCTGCTCGCCATGCGCCTGGTCGCCGGCCTTCGTACGAAGTACAAAATCGACCTCAGCGTCGGAAAATTCTTCCAGGAACCGACCATTCAGGCCTTGGCCGCGCACGTCGAAAACCTCGTCAAAGAATTCGTCGCCGAGAGGCAAAAACAGCCGACACTGCAACCGGAAGGCGAAGCAGTCACAGTATGAGCGACGGAAGTCATGTAGCCCAGACCAGCCTGCTATATCGCAGGTTTCGAACCTGCGAGCCTTTGGAATGCGCACGCCTGCCGATTGCAAATCGGCGATACAGCAGACTGGAAGTCCGCGCTACGAGGGCTGTTGGCGAGATCCTGGTGTTTTCGTTTAGAAACACTTTCGGAACGGGGGAGAAATGAGAGTAACTGAATTATGCGGCAAATTGACTGTGCTGATTACAACATGTTTTCTCGGGATTACGAAGGTTCAAGCCGGTCTTTTGGACAACACATTCGATATCGGCAGCGGAGCGGATGGTCTTATCGAGCAGGCGCTTCAGGCTCCCGATGGCAAGGTTCTCGTCTGCGGCAATTTTACGACCTTCAACGGCATCAATCGCGGTTATGTCGCCCGGCTCAACAATGACGGCAGTGTTGATCAGAGCTTCTTTGCCCATCCGGGTTATTGGGTTCGGCACGTGGCGCTCCAACCCGACGGCAAGATCGTTATCGGCGGCTATTTCGCGAACGTTGAAGGCGAGCCGCGCAACCTGATCGCGCGTTTGAATCCGGACGGCTCGCTTGACCCCTCCTTTAACCCCGGTTCGGGCGCAGACATCATCATCGCCGGCGGCGTGGACGGCAATATGACGCCGTTCGTTTTCTGGCAGGAAGTCCAGCCTGACGGCAGGATCATCATCACCGGAAACTTCCGTCAGTACAATGGGCAGCCCGCCATGGGCATCGCCCGTTTGAACCCGGATGGCAGTCGCGACACTACATTTCAAATCGGACAGGGCTTCGACAGTTGGGGACGCTTTATTAAAATCCTGCCGAATGATCAGATTCTCGTCAGCGGCTGGTTCACCAGTTATGACGGCCACAATGCCAATCGTCTGGTTCGCATCAATTCCGACGGATCGCAGGATACAGGCTTCAACCCATTTTATGGGGATCGCACCGCGATTTATACCGTCGCCGTGGCGCCGGACGGCAAATACATTACCGCTGGCGACTCGCTGAATCTGGATGACCTTTTCAAAAGAAATATCGAGAAGGTAAATCTCGACGGCTCCGTGGACGAAAGCTGGGTCGGCACCAGCAGCGACAAGACCGAATCTCTTTTGATGCAACCGGACGGTTCCGTCATTGCCGCTGGATTCTTCGCGCTCCTCGACGGTCAATCCCGCCAAAGCCTCGGCCGATTCAATCCGGACGGAACACTGGATCCGAATTTTGTGGTGAACGCGGACAACTTTATCTGGCATATCGCGCCTGCGGGGTCGGACAAAATTCTTATCTCCGGCGGGTTCACGAGCATCGACGGCGCTTCCCGCCGCAGTGTTGCGCGCTTGAACGTGCCCGGCGGCGCCATCGGCCCGCCTCCGCCACCCGCGCCGGTAATGATGGATCCACGCCTGAGCCGGGGCCAGTTCGCGGTGACTGTGACGACGGTGCAAGGCCGGACCTACAGCTTGCAGGCAAAAGCTCCGAACGATTCAAGTTGGGCGATCCTGCAAACGATCACCGCTTCCGGCGAATCCGAAGTCTTTGTCGATACCCCCACCAGTCCGCGACTCTATCGGATCCAGGCCAAATAACATGATCGACACTATTTCAACCACCCGGGATCGCGGCGCAATCACCCCGGCGCGGAGCTCTGCCCCGCTCACTTATGCCCAGGAAAGCCTCTATTTTCTCGATCAACTCACGAAAGGCCTGCCGGTTTACCACATGCCGCAGGTCATTCGCCTGCGGGGGCCACTGAACGTCGCGGCTCTTGAGAATTCGCTGCGTTGCCTGGTGCGGCGGCACGAAGCACTGCGGATGCAAATCCACGATGGTCCGGAAGGCCCGCGGCAATTTCCCGGTTCGGCAGACGATTTTTGTCTGATGGTTCACGATTTCACCGCAAGAGACGTCCAGATGGGAATTTGTCCCGAAGGGACGACTGAGGCGCGCAGTTCAGCCGTCCCTTCGGGATTATTCGGGCCGAAATCGCAACCCGGCGTTGAAACGCCGGGCTATTGTCAATCATCCCTTCGGGATGGAAAAAACCGTTCGTCATCCTGGATTTCGGATTCTCTCGAAGAGGAAATCCAAAAACGGATTGCCCGTCCATTCGATCTCGCGGGCGAATCGCCCTTTCGCGCCGAACTCTTCCGAATCGCCGCCGACGATCACATCCTCCTGATCGTCCTGCATCACGTGGTGGGAGATATGTCCTCGCTCGGCATTCTCTACCATGAATTGAACGAGGCCTATCGTGCTTTCTCGGAAAATCGAGAACCGGAATTCTCTCCCATCGAGGTGCAGTTTTCCGATTTTGCCGGGGTGCAACGTGCCCGAGAAATTTCGGAAGAGACGACAAAATTCTGGCGTGAGCGCCTCAAGGATTGTTGCGGAGAGCTCGAATTCCCGCTTGACCGCGCCCGCCCGCGCCTGCCGAGCTTTCGCGGGAACGCTCATTACCTCGAGTTTTCGCCGGATTTTACCTCCCAGCTCAGCGCTTTCGCGAAGAAGAGCAGATGCAGTCTCTACATGCTCTGCCTTGCCGCGCTCGAAGTCCTGATCTATCGCTACACCGGCGAGGAGCGCTTTGCCATTGGCACGCCGTTCACCGAGCGGGACGATGAACGGCTCGAAAACACCGTCGGATATCTCATCAATCTCCTGCCCATCCCCTGCGAGTTGCGCCCGAACGAAACATTTCGCGAATTGCTGGCGCGCGTTCGCGTCACGGCGCTCGAAATCTACGGTCATCACCAAATCTCCTTCCGCAAAATCCTGGAGGAAGTCGGCCTCGTCGCTGAATCACCCAAACCGGCGCTGGCGCGGATTGTCTTCCAATATTTTCCGGAGCTTCCCGCGCTTGAACTCACCGGCCTTGAATGCGTCCAACTCCAAATGCACTGGCGCACGTCGAAGTTTGATCTTTGCTTCTCCGCTTTCGAGCAGGCCGGCGCGATCACCACGGAAATCGAATACGATACGGACCTCTTTGACGCCGGCAGGATCGAGCGCATTGGCCGTCACTGGCGCTGTCTGCTCCAGAACATCATCGCCGAACCGGACGAGAAAATCATCGCCCTCGAGTTGATGGATGCCAGGGAATCCGCACTTATTGAATCCTGGAACAAAACGGAAACAGTCTATCCGCGCGATGCGACCGTTCACGCGCTCTTTGAGGAACAAGTGCGGCTGCATCCCACGAAAACCGCGCTCTTGTTCCAGGACTCGATTCTCACCTACGAGCAACTGAATAACCGCGCCGCAGAAATCGCGGCTTACCTCGAACAAAGCGGCGTGCGTCATGGCGATTTCGTCGGAGTTTGCCTGGATCGCTCACCTGATTTAATCACCGCGCTCATCGGGATTCTCAAAACCGGCGCGGCGTTCGTGCCCTTGGACGCGAACTATCCGAAACCCCGATTGGATTACCTCTTCGAAGATTCCGGCGTCCGCTTGCTCGTCACCGATTCGCGCCACGCCCGCATCGCGCGCGAGGGGACACAAACGATACTCCTCGATGAAATCGCAGCAGCGCGCCCGTCCGGGGCGCTGCAACCTGCGAGCACAGACGTGCTTCAGTTTTCCCAAACGCCAGTGAAACACGAGGGTTGCAGCGCCCGAGGACGGGCGTGCTCCCAGAGTTCAACCGAAGACATCGCCTACATGATGTACACCTCCGGCTCGACCGGGAATCCGAAAGGCGCGACCATTCCGCACCGGGCCATTGTCCGCCTGGTGAAAAACACCAATTTCGCTTCGTTCTCGCCCGAAGAAGTCTTTCTCGCGTTTGCGCCCATCTCTTTCGATGCTTCCACCCTCGAAATTTGGGGGCCGCTCCTGAATGGCGGAACGCTCGCCATTTTTCCTCCCCAATTCGAATCGATCGAGCAATTTGAAGAAGTTTTGGAACGTCACAAAGTCACCACGCTCTGGCTCACCGCCGGTCTCTTCAACACCATTGTCGATCGCAAGGTCGAGTCGCTCCGCGGCGTGCGCCAACTTCTGGTGGGCGGCGACGTCCTTTCTGTCGCCCATATCCGCAAAGCCCAGGAATCGCTCCCGAACACCGCGTTGATTAACGGCTACGGGCCGACCGAAAACACCACCTTCACCTGCTGCTTCAACATTCCCAGGAATTGGCCCGCGAACCGTTCCATTCCGATCGGCCGCCCGATCTCCAATACCAAAGTTTACATCCTGGATGAGCGCCTTCAGCGCGTGCCCATCGGTGTTCCCGGCGATCTCTACGCCGCGGGAGATGGCTTGAGCCTCGGTTACTGGAAAAAGCCTGAACTCACCGCAGCGGGTTTTCTCTCCAATCCTTTCGACCCTTCCAGGAACTCAAAGATTTACAAGACGGGCGATCGCGCCCGGTTCCTCGCGGACGGCATTGTCGAATTCCTCGGGCGTCGGGATTGTCAGGTCAAAATCCGCGGATTTCGCGTCGAACTTGGCGAGATCGAAGCCGCCTTCCGGAATATTCCTTCCGTGCAGGATGCCGCGGTCGTTCCCATTTCCGACAAATCCGGCGGAAAAATTCTTGTCGGTTACATCGTGCCCAGACCCGGCTTCGCTTCGGAGGCTGACCAGTTGCTCCAACAGGTCTCCGCTGTTCTGCCATCGCACGCCCGTCCTTCGCGACTTGTTCTGCTCCCGGCATTGCCGCTCGGGCCCAACGGCAAGGTCAATCGTCACGCGCTTCCCGCGCCTGACTTATCGAGCGAGAATGAACTGGAAGGCGCGTCCGCTTTCAATCCGATCGAGGCGAAACTCGTCGAAATCTGGCGGCAAATCCTCGAACTGCCGCGTCTTGGCATCGATGACAATTTCTTCCAATTCGGCGGCGAATCTCTCCGCGCCACCCGCGCCGTTTCCCAAATAAACGCCGCGTTTAACTGCCGCCTGACCCTGGCGCGCCTTTTCGAAGCGCCCACCGTGCGCCAGATGGCTCGCCTCGTGCAAACCACTTTGAATGACGATCCGATTGCTCCGTTAAAAACGCGATCCCCAATCGCTGCTAATCTCCCCCCTTCCGAGGTGAGCGAGCTCTCCGAGGAAGATGTCGATGCCCTCTTGCGCCAATTGCTTGGCCATAATGAATCTCCCAGCCCAGCTTAAAACTTTAGTGATCTGCGCCACGACCCTGGCTTGTGCTCACGCGCAACTGGTTCGTCAGTCAAACACCACCATGGACTTTCCCGCCGAACCGGTTCCTCCGGCGAGCGGCGTTCCGACGGCAACGGATCTTTTCGGTGGCGCGTTGACGTTCGATCATCCTGTGGCGGCGCGGAGCGCCCCCGGCGATCCCAATCATCTTTACGTTGTGGAGCGCGTCGGCCGCATCATCGTGGTCGATCTGAATAACCCGGTTCGAAAAGTATTTCTCGACATAACCGACCGAGTGACCGCTTCCGAATTTGGAAGCGATCCGAGCAGCAGTCGGCGCGGCGAAGGTCTCACCAGCTTTGAGTTCCATCCGGATTACCGGCGAAACGGTCGCTTCTTCGTCACCTACACTTTTACGCCGGACGGCACCGACACGAACTGGTACAACCGTATCTCCGAGTTTCGGGCCTCCAATGATCGCCAGACTGGATTAGCCAACACGGAAATTCCCTACATCACGCAGTTCGATGAAGGCCCTGGACACAATATTAATGACGCCCATTTCGGCCCAGACGGATATCTGTATATCCCAATTGGCGACGAAGGCGACGTAGATGGAGGGGACGGTCTGAACAACGCGCAAAAGATCGATAAGGACTTCTTCTCCTGCATTATGCGCATTGATGTCGATAAGCAGCCGGGCAATCTGCCGCCGAACCCGCACCCGGCCAACACCCAGAATTACTGGATCCCAGCGGACAATCCGTTCGTCGGCGCCACGTCCTTCCTCGGCAAGTCCGTTGATCCCTCGAAAGTCCGCACGGAGTTCTGGGCGGTCGGTTTCCGCAATCCCTGGCGAATCTCGTTTGATCCGCTGACCGGCGAAATGTACGAAGGAGATGTTGGCGAACATAACCGCGAGGAGATTAATCACGTCGTGAAGGGCGGCAATTACGGCTGGTCGTTTATGGAAGGGACCATTAATGGCCCGAAAGGCCCGCCACCCGCCGGCTTTACGTTCATTCCTCCGCTTTGGGATTACAGCACCGGTTACGGCGAGTTTGAAGGGATGTGCGTTATCGGCGGCGTGGTTAATCGAGGCTCGCGCATTCCTGAGCTTTACGGCCATCTGATCTTTGCCGATTACCAGTCGGGCAACATTTGGGAAATGAATGTGGACCAAACTCCTTCGGGTCCTCCCACACATCTGTTCACCCAGCAAGGTATCTCCGGCTTCGGTTACGATCCTCGCAATGGCGATGTTCTGATGATCGATCACGACCATGGAATCCTTTGGCGTCTGGATGTTTCGGGCGGCTCGACGGAAAGCTATCCCGTTTCGCTAAGTGATACAGGAATCTTTTCGGACCTTGCTTCGCTCACCCCGAACGTCGGAATCCTGCCCTACGAAGTGAATGTCCCGTTCTGGTCCGATGGCGCCATTAAGCGCCGCTGGTTTTCCGTTCCTGATGGGCAGAGCATTCAGTTTTCTCGCGAGCAGAATTGGACCTTTCCGCCCGGTGCGATCTGGATCAAACACTTTGACCTTCAGATGAAGACCAACGACCCGGCGAGCATCAAGCGCGTGGAAACCCGCGTGCTCGTGAAAACCAAAGCGAGCGTCTATGGTCTTTCCTACGAATGGGACGACGCGGGCGAGAATGCGCTGCTTGTGCCGGAGAGCGGGTTGAACAAGAATTTCACGATTACCGGGAGCAGCGGAACGAATCAACAAACATGGCGTTTTCCGAGCCGTGCCGAATGCCTCCAATGCCACACGCCTGCTGGAGGATTCGTCCTGGGATTCAACACACCTCAGATGAACCGTTCTCAAGTGTATGGCTCAGTGCAAACGAACCAGATCGCGGCGCTCGCCAGCGCGGGGTATCTCAACCTCGCGACTAACAGCCTCGCGGGCCTCCGCTCTCTGCCATCGCTGGATGACCAAACCGTCAGCCGCACTTACCGTGTTCGCACTTATCTCGCGGCGAATTGTTCCCAATGCCACCAACCCGGTAACTCGATTCCGGCGGCATGGGACGCGCGATTGACGACTGCCTTGCCAAATGCCGGCATCGTGGATGGCCCACTCTTGAATAACCCCGGGGGCGGCAACCAGGTAGTTGTCCCCGGCGACCTCGCTCATTCGATTCTCTTTCAGCGCATCTGCGTCAACGACAAGAACCGCATGCCGCCCGTCGGTTCCACGGTGCTGGACCAGCAGGCCATCAGCCTGCTGCGGGACTGGATCACGCAGGATCTTCCGCATTATCAGTACCTCTCGAATGACGTTCGCATCCCACTCAGCGCGCAATCGCAGGCGGGAAAAGTCGCTCTTTCCTTTAACCAACCGGCCAACCGCGCTGTGCTCATCGAATCAGCCGCCAGCGTTCAGAATCCGATTTGGCAACTGTTCCAGGCGCCCGAGAATACCATCGCGTTTCCAGCGCAACCCGCCCCGCGCAGCCTGCTTGATCCAGGCAATGCTTCCCAGCAATACTACCGATTGCGTGTCATGGAACCCTAAGATCGACAGACCTGACCATTAGGCGAGCAGCGCCCGCACAGGCTGCGCGTCTGTGATGACGAAATCCGTCAGGTTATCCTCCCGGCCTTCGTGTGGATAGGTCAGCTTGCGGTGATTCAGCCCCAGCGCGTGAAGCAGGGTCGCATGGAGATCATAAACGCTCACCACATCCTGAACCGACTTGTAGCCGAAATCATCCGTCGCGCCGTGGACGTATCCCTTTTTGAAACCCCCGCCAGCCAGCCAAATCGAAAACCCGTGGCGATTGTGGTCCCGACCATCCTTTCCTTGCGACACGGGCAGCCGACCAAATTCACCGGCCCAAAGCACGATCGTGTCCTCGAGCAATCCCCGTTGCTTCAGGTCCAGGATCAGCGCCGCGCTCGGTTGATCCGTCATGGTGCACAACCCGCGAAGTCTCTCCGCATTCTTGTCGTGCGTATCCCAAGGCTGGCCGTTCAGGAAAATCTGCACGAATCGGACGCCTTGCTCGACCAGCCGCCGCGCCATCAGGCACCGCTTGGCGTAGTTGGCGGTCGCCTTGTTCGAATGATCCAGCCCGTAAAGCTTCTTGATATGATCCGGCTCATGCGAAAGATCGAGCACGTCGTTCACCGACGTCTGCATCCTCGCGGCGATTTCGAAATTGCGGATGCGCGCCACCAGCTCCGAATTGCCTGGATGGCTTTGGAGATGCGATTGATTCAAGGCGTCGAGCAACCGCCGCTGGTTCAGGCGCGCCGGAGCGGGAACGTCCGCAGGCGGTTCCAAATTGAAAACCGGCGTCCCTTCACTTCGAATCTGTGTTCCCTGGTACACGGCCGGAAGCCAGCCCGAGGTCCAGTTGCGAATGCCATCCACCGGCAACCCGCCCGGATCGCTCAGCACAACGTAAGCCGGCAAATCCTGTCGCTCCGTCCCCAGCCCATAAATCACCCAGGCGCCCCAGGTGGGCCGCCCCGCCTGGAACTTCCCACTGTGAATGATGCGCAGGGCCGATTCATGATCGACCGAGTCCGTCGTCATGGAACGAACCAGTGTGATCTCATCCGCGATACTTGAGGTGTGCGGCAGTAGTTCGGAAAGCACCATTCCGGACTGTCCCGCCGCGCGAAATTCGAAGGGTGATTTAAGCAGCTTGCCCGCCTGCTTATCGAAATGAATTTCCAGCGTGCCGGGATGATCCTGGCCGTCCCGTTTGTTCAGTTCCGGTTTCGGATCGAACAAATCCATCTGGCTCGGTCCGCCATGCTGAAACAAACAAATGACCGATTTCGCCCGCGGCCGATGATGCGGCGCTTTCGGAGCCAACGGCGATTCGGTCAAAATTCCTTCGGCGCGCGAATCCGCTGCCAGGAGATGTGAAAGCGCCAGCGAGCCAAGGCCGCCCGCGGACATGCGCAGAAAAGAACGGCGATTCAGAGAAAAATCTGATTCGATGGCGCGTTTCATGGCTCGGCTTTAAATCTGCCTTCTCGCGTTCGCATTAGCAACATTTGGGTACTCGGTATTCCTGGGAGCGCGTCCGTCCCCGGGCGCAGCAATTGCCGAAGACGTTTTGCATGGCGGCGCCGGAAAGAGCCGCGGGACGGGCATACACCACCGAAAATTCTGTGCATGGAAATGTTGACTGGGTTTTGGGGAGAGTCGTTCGGAGTTGCTGCGGCAGATTGGCTTGCGCTGGAAAATCGCGAAAGCCTTTGTGTATGGATCCACAAGATTCTGTGGATGAAGGCCGATCTGAATAATGCTTTGGAACAGGAGAACGCGGAGGCAACGGAGCATGGGCGTTCGAGTTTTGCCCGCGGGATGGAAAGTCGAACGAGCCCGAATTATGAGGGTCGGGTGAAGGTGCAGAAATTTCTTTGTTTTGGAG
>DASYTB010000592.1:0-3356 GCA_036002705.1 Verrucomicrobiia bacterium | reverse complement strand
CTTGCGGTCGCTGCGGAACCGGCAAACCTCATTCGCATTAACGAAGACGTCTTCTTTGGCTGTCAACGAAGCGCGGCGTCGCGTCCACTTGCCGCTCGTCACAGGGGGTTCTCCATAGTATCTATGCCCCAGCCAGTAAGCCTGGCCCGATGGAGCAGAACGATGCCGACCTGATCAAAGCCGTCCTCGCTGGTGATACCGCCAGCTTCGAGCTGCTTGTGGCGAAGTATCAGCCGCGCATCTTTGCGACTGCCCGCCGGTACGCCCGCCGCGAAAGCGAAGTGGAAGACATCGTCCAGGAGGTCTTCCTCAAAGCCTTTTCCAAGCTCAGCACGTTTCGCGGCGAATCGCCATTCGAGCATTGGCTCATGCGCCTGGCCGTGCGCACCTGTTATGACTTCCTCCGCGAACACCAGCGCAACCGCGAACAAAGCTTTTCGGACGTGACGGAGGAGGAATCACAGATTCTCGAAAAGATCGCTTCCGGCGGCGACCCGCACGACGAAGAATCCGCCGCGGCTGCCCGCGCCGTGATTCACAAATTGCTCGAACACCTTTCCCCCGAATCACGCCTTATTATCCAACTGCTGGAAATCGAAGAGAAATCGTTGAAGGAAATCGCGCAAATGACCGGGTGGTCCATTCCCATGATCAAAGTTCGTGCGTTTCGGGCGCGCGCCTCGATGCGCAAAGCGTTGGAGAAACTGGGCAGGGAGCGTTACCTCTGACGTGCTGCTCGGATTAGTTAGGTCGTGGAGGGGTTTCTATTCAGAACCTTTTGCACTTCCGGGGTGCCTCCGATTTTTTCCGGGAGTTTGGCGCCTGCGCGGATGAGTTCTTCCACCGTTTTAGGATAGTCGCCGCGTTCTCGATGCCAGCCATTTTCCGAACCGTGAATAGCCCAACCCAGGACGGTGCCGGGAAAATCGAGCCCGTCAGTCTCGAGTCTCGGCTTATAGCGAAGGATTTCCTGGACCATTTCTACGTTTCCGTGCCAGGCCGCCCAATAGATCGGTGTCGCGCCGTGCTGCCCACGAGCTTCGACGGGAAAGCCGGCCTTGAGCAGGAGCCGAACTGCGGGAAGATTATCGTTTCGCGCGGCGTGGGCGATTTGCTGCTGATCCGCTTTGGAGAGACCGCCCGCGATCTCCGGAGCCGCTTGCAAAACGCTCTCGACCATCTCCTGGTCGCCGAGCCAGCAGGCATTGATTAGCCGAACCGTCGATGGACTCCGTTCGATGAGCAGTTGGTAGATTTCGTCATGCCCAAACTTCTTGGCTACCTCGTGCGGGGATAAGTGCCAGCCGAGTGTCCAATTGTAAATCGTCCCGCCGGCTTTGGGATTGCTCTTGGGGAAGAATTGTTCGTTGATCCGCCAGGTCACGCAGTCCGGATCAGAGTCCAGATGCTTCCGGGCCAGAGAAAGATCGCCCAGCGCCGCCGCCATAAAAATATCCGTCCCGCAACCGCGCTGGATGAGATAGCGCACCAGATCCTGCCGGTCCTGAATCATATATTGCGCGGGAGTCGATTCGTGATCGACATCCCTCGCGTCAATATTCGCGCCGTGCTCCAGCAGATATTCGGCGACTTCGCGGTTCTTCGCGAAGTGAAGAGGAGTTTGACCATCTCCGCCGCGCGCATGTACCAGGGCGGTTTCCCGGGTGATCATTTCGCGCAGCTTGTCCATCATCCCAAGGCGGGCGGCGGCATGAACCGTCACGACCGCGCCGCGCTCGATGGCGTAGGGGGCCAATTCCGGAGGAGCGGTGTCCAGCAAGCCAAAGCTTCCTGCCCACCAGTTGCTGCGCGCGTTAATGTCGGCTCCGACTTCGAGCAGGACGTCGAGCATCTCGCGGGTGCGAACGCAGATAATAACCGGAGAATCGAACGGCCCAACGGGATCGTTCACCCGCTTTTTTAGGGCGGGGTTCTCAGCGAGAACCCGCCGCAACAGGGCAGCGTCATTCGCTCGCAAAGCCTGATGGCAAAGCTCAATCGGATCGGGTTTGCTCATACCCGCAAGCTACCCAAGGGTTCACCCATTGACGAGTTTTGAGTTTTGATGGTTTTGACTTTCCACCCGCCGATTAAAGGGTAAAGCTATGTTCATGTCAGTTTCCTCCCCTCTTGCCGAGGAATGTCAAACCTGGTTGGAAGATCAATCCGGGAAACGACAACCCATCAACGGTTCCTGTTCGCTCGGGCGAGGCTCATCCAATCAAGTCCCGGTGCCTGACGACCGCGCGTCCCGGCGGCATGCGCTGATCCAAACGGAGCGGGAGAACGAATTCTGGCTCCTTGACTTCGGCAGCCGCAACGGGACGTACCTGAATGACCAGCGGATTACCCGCCCGACGCGACTGCGCGATGGGGATCAGATTAAAATTGGCCACGCTAAATTCGTTTTTCGCCATTCACGCGACAGCGAAGGCAACTCGGGCACGGTTTATTCCGACCGAACGGTGAGCGACATTCGTCCGGCCAAATGCTGGCTGGTCGTAGCGGACATTATAGGATCCACCGAGTTGGTGAAGGTCTTGCCGCCAGGTGAACTCGCGGCTTTGACCGGACAATGGGTGGCAAGCTGCAAACAGACCATTGAAGCCCAGGGCGGGCGCATCAACCAGTTCCTCGGGGATGGATTCTTCGCTTATTGGCGGGACCGCCCGAATCTTGAACAAGGGGTCGCCAGCGCATTGAAGACACTCAAGAATCTCCAGGAGGACGGCCGCCCACCCTTCCGTCTCGCGGTCCACGTTGGAGATGTGGCGATTGGCGGAGTTTCTGTCGGCGAAGAAGAGCGCATCTCCGGGAGCGAAGTGCACTTTGTTTTCCGGAGCGAAGATCTTAGCTCAAAATTGAGCGAAACGCGTGTCATGAGTGAAAAAGCGCACGCCCGGCTTTCCAGTCTGATGGAGACCCACCCGCTCGGCAACCATCCGCTGGGCGGTTTTGATGGAGAATTTGCGTTTCACGCTTTCTGAAGAAGCGGCCCCGCGAAGGCGGCATCCGGTTCGTCCGGCAGTACTGATTCGACGTTCCAGATCTCCTGGCAGTATTCGCGAATAGTCCGATCGGAGGAAAAATACCCCATTCGCGCTGTGTTCAGAATCGACATGCGAGCCCAGGCATCCTGGTCCTCATAAAGAGCGGCTACGCGGTCCTGGCAATCGACGTAGGCGCGATAGTCCGCCAGCAGCATGTATGTATCGTAGCCGAGCAACGAATCGACCAGCGGGCGGAAAAGGTCCGGCTGCCCGGGCGAGAAGAAGCCGCTATTGATCTGGCTGATCGCCTCTTTCAGTTCCTCGTCCGCGTTGTAATATTCCCAGGGCCGATAGCCGTGGGATTTG
>DASYTB010000591.1:0-4729 GCA_036002705.1 Verrucomicrobiia bacterium | reverse complement strand
TAATGATCTCAGTATTACTCTCATAAATGAGACTGCTATCGTCCGTTACGCTGGCATCCCGGGTCGAACCTATGAAATCCAGACAACCTCCAGCCTCGCCTCACCCATCATTTGGACCCCTCACCCCGCTGGACCTCAAATGGCGAAGCCGGACGGCACATTCGAGATTATAGACCAGGCCCCGCCTTCGCCCCGTTTTTATCGCGCGATACAACTTTAGGAGATTCACTTATGTCATACCCTCTAATATTACTGTTTCTCCTCGCTGTCACCACCACTTTCACCGCGTCAGCCCAGGAGTACAATTTCAGTTACCCTGGCATTCTCAGGGATATTCCGGACCAGAATCCCTTTGGCGTGACCGACGTGCACACAATCACCGTTGCACCAGGCGCCACCATCACGGACATCAATGTCTCTCTGGCAATTGATGGAACGGGCTCCGGAGGATTTAATGGGGACCTCTATGTGACGCTCCAGCATCAATCGGGGTTCTCGGTTCTCCTTAATCGCCCCGGGGCCCGGCCGGGAACGCCTTCCGGATACAGCGATAGCGGCCTGAGCGTGACCTTCGACGACTCCTCGCCGAATGACATCCATTCTTACCGCCTCGTCCTGTCTGGCGACGAAAACACTGCAATTTCAGGTGCCCTGACGGGGACTTGGGCGCCGGACGGCCGAAACGTCGATCCTGATTCAGTCTCACCCTCTAGTCCGCGCAATGCCCTCCTCAATTCATTCCAGGGCCTTGCCCTGAACGGCACGTGGACTCTTTTTGTCAGCGACCTGAGCGCCGGCGGAACCCAGCGACTCGACGGCTGGTCCATGCAGGTTCAAACGGTGCCAGAACCGGGTCCCATCCCCCTCGCGGCCCTGTTCATCTTCACAGCGTTTGTATTTCGAAGGTTTACTCAATTGTCAAAAGGACTTGGCCAGGCGGCTAGGAGATCGGCCATCGCTAAATTGGAAGAAGCGGAGGAATTATGAGGACGCTTACGGTCGTCGAGAAATTGCCGGCGGGCCAATGTTGTCCTTCAATCTCTGAAGGCACGAATCCGGCTGACCAACTCCCCTACCCGGTCGGGATCAAACTCATCAAAGCTCTCGGCGATGCCCGTTGCGACTAAAAAGCAATCTGTCGCCTCGAGATAATCAGTCACATTCTCTGGAGTTATCCCGCTCGCAACGGCCAAAGGAAACTGACCTACCGCCTGTTTCATCGCTCGAATCTTTTCCCGATGGGCAGCGCGTCCGGTGCCAGGACCACTGGTGTTCACTACATCCATGAACTGCCAATGCCCGGTAATTGATCACAAAAAATTTCAAAAAAAGCTTGCGCCTTTTCGCCTACATCTGTAGATATTTCGCCGCACCACTGAAACATGCCAAAAACTCCCGCGATTTCCGAAGCTGAATGGAAAGTGATGAAACTGCTTTGGGAAAAATCACCGCAGCCCGCCTACGATCTGATCCAGGCTCTGATCCAAAAAGAGCGATGGCATCCGAACACGGTCAAAACGCTTCTGTCGCGGCTGACGCGAAAGAACGCGTTAGGCGCGCGCCGCTACAAGAATCTGTTCCTCTATTATCCGTTGGTGTCGGAGGACGATTGCATCCAGACAGAGAGTGATAATTTCCTCGAACGGCTTTTCGACGGATCGGTCAAACCACTGCTCGTGCATTTCGCGCGCCGCCAAAAACTTTCGAAACAGGACTTGGATGAACTCCGGGGCATCCTGGAGGGAAAGGAGAAAAAATGAACTTCACGGAGCTTACCACGGCGATCTTTGGCAAAGTAATACAAGCCACCGTGGCCGCATCGGTCCTGGCCGTGATCGTTCTGGGCATTCAAGCCGCGCTCCGCGAGCGGCTCAGCGCCGCCTGGCGCTTTGCGCTTTGGCTACCCGTGCTGCTGCGCCTCATGGTTCCAGCATTTCCCGAATCACCCTTGAGCATTTTCAACGCAGCGCGCTGGTTCCGCGCGGGGACGCCGACGCCGCCGAAAGCCGTTGTCGCGATCGTTGAACCAAGGAATAACCCGGAGAAGGTTCGCGCCCAATCCATTATCCAAGTCCCCGCAGTCCCCCACCCCCCGGCGGAGCCCTTCTCCGACTGGTTTTCTGAACCTCTCATTAACCCCGGACTTGAGTCCGGGGTGCCGGAATCCGCGGAGCGGGAAAGCCGTTTTGAACGGTTTTCTGCGGCTCCCGCCCTGCCCACGGAAGACCGGGCCGTTGATCGCTACTCTTTAATTAAATCAACCCTCTTTCGCACCTTCCCCCTCGTTTGGTTTTCCGTCGCGGGCGCGCTCCTCGGGCGGCTGGTTCTAGGCACATTTTGGCTTCATCTCCGTCTCGTTCGCCATCGCTCCCGCTCTAATCCCCAACTGGCGCAACTCGTTTCCCGTCTGCGTTCCGAGACCCGCACGCTCTGGAAGCCCGAGATCATCGAAACACCTCTGATCGCTTCGCCGGGCCTCTTCGGCTGCCTCCGTCCGAAGCTACTTCTGCCGCCCGGCATTGCATCGCGGCTGAGCGATGCCGAATTGCGCCACGTTTTTCTGCATGAACTGGCCCATCTCAAACGCGGGGATCTCTTCATTAACTGGGGCATGGCCGTCGCGCAGGCGCTGCATTGGTTTAATCCCATCGTGTGGCTCGCTTTTCGCCACCTGCGCATCCAGCGCGAACTCGCTTGCGACGAAATGGCGCTTCGAGCCGGAGGGGCAATGGATGCCCGCGCTTACGGCGAAACGATTCTCAAGCTTTTGCAGGATGTTACCGCCCGCCGCGCGATTCCCGCGGTCGTCGGAATTCTCGAAGAAAGACAGGCCGTGAAATTGCGCCTCAGAGAGATTGCCCGGTTCAGTCCCGGTTCCGCGAAATTCTGGAAGGCTGGGATTCCCTTGCTGGTTGCGCTCGCGCTCGTTGGGTTGAGCAATGCCCAGACCGATCGGCCCGGAAAAGCCACGGCAGGCGAGCAAGTCGACGGAGGCGCGGGCGTTTTACCGGAAGAGGCGCGTCGGCCAGGCTTGGAAGACCTCGAAAAGGAATATGAAAATCAAACGCGTGACCTCGAATCCGAGCGAAAGAAGCTCGAAGAACTGCGCGGCTCTTTAAAGATATCGGATGATGACCAGGAGACACCGAGCGAAGCTATTGCGGCCATTGAGAAGGATCGGGTAGAGGCACAAAGAATTTTTACGAGCAACAGTGCACTGCTCAAAGAATTGAAGCCTCTCAACCGGGCCCAGTTGCGCAACGCGCTGCCGACATTCTTTCCCAACGAGCGGCTAAATGAACTGCTCGCGGAACTAGCCAAGGCCGAGCAGCAGCATGCTTCTCTTCGTGGGCAATACTCCGAGGAGCATCCAGAGATCCATCGTATCCAAGCAGTGATTATGAGAATCGATCAACAGGTCGAAGGTCGTATCGATGGCATCATGAAGGGGCTCGAAGTAAAAGTTGCCGCAGCCAGGGAACAAGCCGACGAGTTGTTGCAAGCGGAAAACACGGTGAAGAAACAGGACGCCGCCCGACGTGAAAAAACTGCTCCTTATTTTCTCGCCCGGCGCAACCTCGAAAATAAGCAGCGCCTGCTCGACACGCTGTATGTCCGCATCATGACCGAGAAGGTAAACCTGGTGGCGGCACGGCAGCGTGACGCGATTCCCGCCCTGCAGCGCGCTTACACCGAGCAGGAATTAAAGGTGGCGGGGTTGAAAAAGCAGGTTGAAGCCCTCCGACGAAATTTAGGCGGCAGCGATCCTGAGATTGAGCATCGGTCCGTCGAATCGGCTCAAGTCCGCCAATTGGAAAAAGATCGAAACGAGAAAGAGGAGGCAGTCACTTACCAAAACACTCTGCTCGAGGAGTTGAGGAAACTGAGCCGGGCCGACTTACGCAACGCGCTATCCACGTTGCCTTCGCCCGATCGCAATCTTGGCCAGAGGCTCGCGGAGTTGTCGAAAGCCGAGGAACAATATGCTGTCCTTTCGAATGATTACGACACCGACGCTCCTGAAGTCCACAGACTGCGCGATCTGATCCTCACGATCAATAAGCAGATCGAGGAGCGACTGGACGGTATCATGAAAGGTCTCGAAGTAAAAGCCGCCGCCGCGAAAGAGCAAAGGGATGAATCTGCGCAAAAGGTGAACGAAGCAAAAGCAAACGATATCCAGCAACGCCAAAAGCTGCCTCCCTATTTTGCCGCGAAGCGAGAGCTGGAGAAGGAACAGAAAGTTTTGGATACAATTTACATGCGGATTCTCGCGGAAAAAGTGGATGCGCAGATCCCTCGCGGGGCCATTCCGCAAAAAACGAATGAAGACTCGCTGCGACGTGGCGCGAATGCCTCCAACGAAGGCAATGGCCAAACCTTGGATGCTGTTGCGTCGAAAAGCCCGATCTACCAACGAACGTTTACCATGAATGCCGGCGTTCTTTTTCGGGCGTTGGGTCTTGACCCGAAAACACTCGTCCGCAATCCGATGTCAGGCGAGTCCGTCACCTACCTGGACTCGACAGGTGACAGACTGCTGCCGCGAACATATGGGAACGGTTCGCCTATGGGCTTCCCTCTGGAACTGCAACAGGCCGTTAACCGTTTCTTTGCGGCCAAAGGCGCCGATTTCGCGACGACCAATATCCCGACAAATTCGGCGATTTTTAATCCGTTTGAGGGGACGCTCTATGCACAAGGAACGTTGGAGCACCTGAAGTTGGTG
>DASYTB010000590.1:0-4645 GCA_036002705.1 Verrucomicrobiia bacterium | reverse complement strand
AGATTTTCCAGGAAAGCGTTCGGGTTCACGGATCGAGCCGCACGGATACAGGAGTTCACGCGCGAGGAATGATCGCGCATTTTGATCTGCCCGAAGAGAAAATCAAAATGCCGCTCTCAAAGGTGCCGCTCGCGCTCAATTCCCAATTACCCGGCGATATTCGCATTATGGAGGCACGACGGGTGCCGGATTCTTTCCATGCTCGCTTCAGCGCCCAAGGCAAGGAGTATCGCTACTTTGTTTACAATTATCATGCGATGGATCCGCTCCTCCGAAATAAGGCGTGGCACGTTCCGCAAGCGCTCAATCTGGCGGCGATGCGTTTTGGGTCAAAATATTTTATTGGAAAGCAGGATTTCGCCGCGTTCGCCAATAACCGCAACTACGAAATGGAATCAACGGTTCGGGCGGTGCGGCGCTGCGAAGTACGGAAAACAGGCCGGTTGATCGCGTTCATAATTCAGGGCGACGGTTTCCTTTACAAGATGTGCCGGGGCATTGTTGGGACCCTGGTGCAGGTGGGCCAGGGACGGTTCGTGCCACACGACATTGAACGGATGCTCAAGGCACAGGATCGCCGGATGGCCGGGATGACTGCACCGGCGCAAGGGTTGGTGCTTTGGAGAGTGCTTTACCAAAGATAAGACGCCGTCCTGCTCGGAGTTTGGCGTCAGGCGCCACGCGCGGTCCAACGGTTGCAGGTGGTCGCCTGGCGCGCGCACGCAGCGAAGAAGCTCGCCGTCTCGTGCTCTCGCTTGGCACGACCGGCTTCCTCGGCGGCGGACGGTTGCGAGATAAATAGCAGCCTCCAGGCGAGTCCAGGGAGTTCCCAAAGAGTTTCGCGATCCGCTAGAAAGCAGAGCGTGTCCAACGCGCAGGCGACGCGCACTTTGTGCGGCGGCTCCCGCGCGAGCAGAACGATGGGCATTTTTCTGAATTGCCGTTCCTGCCGAAGCCAGCCGAGTAGTTCAAGGTCGGAAGCGCCCTCGTTTCCCGTGTCCAGAACCGTCATGGAGGGAAGGGGATAATGCGCGCGATCGCCATAAATGCCAACGTCGCGAAAATATAGGATTGTTTCCTCGGAGCTGCGCGTGATGTGCAGATTGAAGCCGCAATCGGAAGCAAATTCGCGCAGCCTTCGAATGAGCCGAAGATCTTGTTCCACCACCGCGCAGATTGTCGGGTTCGCCATTGCTCAAACGAACTCTCGACCGAGCGGGAGGATTTGCGATTGGGCGCACCCCCTGTTAACGACAGCGGAATCGCGTGGTGTTCCGCGTGGGAAGATTCCCGACCCGTCCTGCATTATGGCGATAGAATCAGAAACTCGACGTTGCAGAGCGGATGAGTTTCGACAACCCTCCGGGCCTCCTCTTGGCTACTAAAGATCAGGGCCTTTTCCCGGTTCGACGTCCAAGTTCCGAGTCCGGCAAAGAAAAGCCGGGTAATTGGGTCGCGAATAACGACTTTTTCTGGAACGCCGGAGTTGATGGCAGCCAGCGAACCATTTATTTGCTTTTGCACCTTTAGACCTCCGCTAAACCCCTGTCCTTATAAGAAACGTAATCTTGAAGGGAGCGTTGTTAAACCCGAGAACCCAGCGGAGAGAGTGTTGAGCAAAACCAGTAAGCTGTGTAGTATAATACGCAATCAGGACGTCGCTCAGGGAAACCCTGGGAACGTAATCCGCGTGAAGTTTGGCGCCTGGCCTACCGATATTTAAAGATTGCATGAGCGCCGCGTCTTCATTGTCGAGCATTTCTCAGGGATTTCCTGACGCGGCTTTTGCATCAGTGGAACTTCCCGGAGAGCATCATCGCTGCCGTCAGCACTCATCACACTCCCGCCACGGCGCCAAACCGCCCCAAGCGGCTGGCCGCTCTCGCCTACGCGGGAAACATCCTGGCCTACCGGATCGGCCTGGGGTATGGATTTCCCCAGTACGCTGCGCTTCCAGAGCCAGCTTGTCTCCGCTTGATAGATCTCACGCCGGACGGGCTCGAGGAGTACGAAAATGAAGTGCTGCACTCCTTCCAGCGCGAGCAGGAGCGATTTGTCTGATCTGGCGCGAGAGCGGACGGAAGATTGGGTGCAAGTGCCCGCGGGTCAGTGAAAATCCCCAATGTCTGATCGATGGGACTAAGCGACCTTGCGCCTAAATGAACTAAAAACAATGGCTACCGCGAATATCCGACCAAGTCTTCCTTCGGCACGGGACATGTTCACTTCTTCCATAGGAGGGTTCGAGATGAGTTCAGCCATTACCGAAATTGAAGAGGTCCAGCGTTTCTTTTCAGATATCGAGGCCAGGGCAGAGGAGATGGCGGGCTTGATTGCTGAACTACGCAGGAAAGTCGAAGCGCAAAATCCAGCCATCGAAGAATTTGAGCGGGAAGCCGGCGCACGAGCCCTGATTTCCGTCGGAGGGGGAAGAAAAAGGGACGCGTTTTAATGCTCGGCTCTGCATGCTTTTTGCTTTCGTGTTCACTCCATGAACAACGAACAGGATGAATTGCCCCATTTCAAACCGTTGGACAGGTGCCGCAAAATCCGATTCGAAAAAGTCGGGCGGCAGTTTTTATTGTTGACCAGGACAAACGCATCTAAAACTCGCGAAATGTGGGAGGCTGCGCGCGAAGTCGTCGTTGGGCGAGGCGCCCAACGGGACAGACGGGGCGCCTGTCCTACCGAACACAGCGCGAATCCGCGGGGATTCAGGTGGGTTTGCTCTGATTTGTTGGCGCTTTTTCTTACTCCGCGTGGCCGTGAGATGGCCAGCCGGGATGCCGGCATTGAGTTTCGCTGCCCCGGGTTCAATAGCCAACGGTTGTGAAACACATGCACAAGATTCTGCTGGTGGATGATGAAGTCGCCACTCGCGACCTGTACCAACTTTACCTGGAACGAAATGGGTATTGTGTCATTACAGCCAGTTCAGTTGCCGAGGCGCTCCAGATTCTGGCGCGCGACCGAATTTGTCTCGCCTTGATCGATGTATTCCTGAATGGCGATAATGGCATGGAACTGCTTAAGGGGATCAAGGCGGCGCGGCCGGATTTTCCGGTGGTGATGATGAGCGGTCTTGGACCGGAGGAATCTCTGGGAGGTGAGGCCCTGACAGGCGGAGCCCTCGCTTTTTTTCCGAAGGGGCTTCCGCTGGATCCCCTGCTGCACCACGTGAAGCAAGCCGTCCCGCGCTGCTCGATTAAACCAGCAAGGGTTTCGGGCCTATAACCGCTTCAGCTTTTTGCGAAAGCAGGGCAAATCTCATAACGGTTAAGGCGTGCCACTACATTGATTTCGGGGGCGGCAAGGCCGTTCTTTTTGAGCGTCGGCGTTTAAAGGTGTAGAAGGTTAACCGCCGTGCCGAAAAACCGAACCATCTTAATCGCTGACGACAGCCCGGATGATCTTTTTCTGCTCCGGCGTTCTTTCCAGCGGGCTGGTGTGCTCAATCCGGTTCAGGAAGTCAGGTCGGGCAAGGAAGCCATCGCGTACCTGAAGGGTACCGGACCCTATGCCGATCGGGAGAAATTCCCTTTTCCAGAGATTCTGCTGCTTGACCTGAACATGCCCGAGGGCGACGGATTTGAAGTATTGCAATGGATCCGGGACAAGCTGCCGGTGGCGGACCTGTTAATTATTGTGCTGAGCCAGCTTGATGAGCTGAAAAGCATCAACCGCGCCTATTCGCTGGGGGCGAATTCTTTCCTGGCCAAGCCGGGTGACGAACAAGAACTCCATAATCTCATCAAGGTTTTTGGGGATTATTGGCTCGTGCGGAACAAGCCGCCGAAGTCTGGGGAGAGAAAACCGTTCCGGTAAATCTGAATGAGGACCTTCATGCCGCCGCTTCGGCTGAAATTGACGGGGGGCAGCTATTATTGCGATCATTTCGATCAAACCCAGCGCGTCTTGGAATTTCCGGCTCAACGCATTGCACCCAGTAATCGTGAATGGATTTGGTCAATTTTTGCAGGTCCTCGAAGGTGCTCGGCTTCATGAAAAACGAACTTGCTCCGAGCTCGTAGGCGCGTTCGACATCCTCCGGCAGGTTGGAAGAGGACATGATCAGGACGGGCAGCAACGAAAGCTCTGAATGGCTTTTGATCCAGTCGAGCAACTCCAGTCCGCCAAGTCTCGGCATTTTGAGATCGAGGATGATGACTTTCGGGAGCGGATGCTGTTTGCGATCGGAAAAGGCGCCGTTTCCCTCAAGATAATCAATCGCGTGCAGGCCGTCTCGAATCCAATGGATCGGATTATCAATATGGTTTTTTTCGAGAGCGCGCTTGAGGAGGAAGAAGTCAGTTGGATCATCTTCGACGACGAGAATGGGAAAGGGCTGCTGCATCGTCTATATCATAGCCAGTTCGGGAAGACCAAACAACCCCGGTCGATGAATCAGGAAAGACCGAGCAAGCACCCTTGGCAATTGCTTGACGCCGAGTCGTGCGGCGCGAACTGTTGCCGCACAACCGAGATTGAGATCAGATTGTAACTGTTTACGGATGCATATTGTCCTTCTCGAACCAGAGATCCCACCGAATACAGGGAACGTCGCGCGGTTGTGCGCCGCGACGAACTCGGTGCTGCATCTGATCGAGCCATTCGGGTTTAAATTGGGCGATTCCCAGCTCAAGCG